>JAYVGF010000084.1:0-3198 GCA_043772415.1 Betaproteobacteria bacterium | reverse complement strand
GACCCAGCAGGGCGGGCAGGAGAAAAATACCTGTCGCAGCTTCATGTAATGCAATAAATTCTGCCCGTAGTTCGTTCAATTAGCAAGCAAAATCAATGGTTAATTTGTGAAATCCGTCACATAAGGCGGGGCGCAAAACGAGTAAAAAGCATGTCAATTCTGAAAATTCTGCGTTATCCCGATGAACGTCTGCACAAGCTTGCCAAGCCTGTAGCCACGGTCGATGCTCGCATACGCCAACTCGCCGACGACATGGCCGAGACTATGTACGCCGCGCCGGGTGTCGGTTTGGCGGCCAGCCAGGTCGATGTGCATGAGCAATTAATTGTTATTGATACCTCAGAAAGCCGCGATCAGTTGCTGGTGTTGATTAATCCTGTCATTACCAGCTCCGAGGGTTCGGCCAAACGCGAAGAAGGGTGTTTATCGGTGCCAGAAATTTTCGACATCGTCGAGCGCGCGGAAAAAATCACCGTGGAAGCCTTGAATCGTGACGGCAAAAAATTTACTCTGGATGCCGAAGGTTTGCTCGCCGTATGCATCCAGCACGAAATGGACCATCTCAAAGGCAAAGTATTTGTCGAATATTTATCCCGCCTGAAACAAACTCGGATCGTCGCCAAGCTGAAAAAGCGCGAACGCGAGCCCGCTTGATTTTCACTCGACATAATTTACTATGCGCTTGATCTTCGCCGGCACGCCGGAATTTGCCTCTGCCGCGCTGGAGGCGCTGATACGCGCGGGGCATGAGATAGTCCTGGTGCTGACGCAGCCGGATCGTCCCGCCGGGCGCGGTATGAAGTTGCAACCGAGCGCAGTGAAACAATTGGCGTTGGACAAAAATCTCCCCGTGTTCCAGCCGCAATCACTGAAAAGTGCTGAAGCGCAAAAAGTCATCGCCGATATTCACGCCGACGTGATGATCGTCGCGGCCTATGGCTTGATATTGCCGCCAGTGGTGCTGGGTATGCCCAAGCTCGGTTGTTTGAATATTCACGCATCGTTACTGCCGCGTTGGCGCGGCGCCGCGCCGATACATCGCGCGATAGAGGCGGGCGATGCGGAAACCGGCATTACCATTATGCAAATGGATGCCGGGCTGGATACCGGCGCAATGTTGCTCACGCGCAAAATAAATATAGAAGTGGATGACACCACGGGCTCGTTGCACGACAAACTGGCGCAACTCGGCGCGCAAAGTATCGTCGATGCGTTGGCCCAGCGCAGCCAACTCAAACCGAATAAGCAACCCGAAGCAGGCGTTACTTACGCGCACAAAATCAGTAAAGAAGAAGCGCGCATCGATTGGCAGCAATCGGCGCAAAGTATCGAAAGAAAAATCCGCGCGTTCAATCCTTACCCGGTTGCCTTCGCTTTGTTGCACGGCGAATTATTGCGCATCTGGCATGCAGAAGCCTTGCCCGCAAAAGGTAAACGTCTTATGCCGGGTGAATTAAATAATTATAATAATCAAATACTTACAGTAGGGTGCGGGGAAGGGATTTTGCGTCCCTTGGTGGTGCAAAAAGCCGGCGGCAAACGCCTGAGCATCGAAGCCTTTCTTGGCGGTAACCTGATTAAAAGCGATGAAAAATTTGATCTTACGTAAGCAATCCATCTTGAATTTTTCGCAATCGGTATAATCTAATCCCTGCGCGCTCCAGCGCACACTTCGAAAGGAATAAGCATGTTCGGTAACTGGCTCAAGACCACTGTTTTAATGGCGGGCATAGTCGCGCTGTTTGGCATGATCGGGCTGCAGTTGGGCGGCGGCACCGGCATGATCATCGCGCTGCTGATGGCGGGCGGCATGAATTTTTATGCGTATTGGTTTTCCGATAAAGCCGTGCTGAAAATGTATAACGCGCAACAAGTCGATGAAACCAGCGCGCCGCAGTATTACAACATCGTTAAAGATCTTACCCAGCGCGCGGGCCTGCCCATGCCTAAGGTCTATATCATCAACGAAGACCAGCCGAATGCTTTTGCTACCGGACGTAACCCTGAACATGCCGCAGTCGCAGCGACATCGGGCATTATGAAAATCCTCACCGAGCGCGAACTGCGCGGCGTGATGGCACACGAACTGACCCACGTAAAAAATCGCGACATTCTCACTTCGACTGTCAGCGCTACCGTTGCCGGCGCGATTTCCTCCATCGCGCAATTCGCCGGATTTTTCGGCGCGCGTGACAGCGAAGGCCGCTCGAATCCTATCGTCGGCATATTGATTATGTTTCTGGCGCCGGTCGCGGCGATGATTATCCAAATGGCGATTTCGCGTACGCGCGAATTTCTTGCCGACAAAGGCGGCGCGGAAATTTCCGGCGATCCGGAAGCGCTGGCGTCGGCATTGGAAAAAATTCATCGTTACGCACAAGGCTTGCCGCTCGATGCCGCTGAAAGGCATCCGGAAACCGCGCAAATGATGATCATCAATCCGCTCTCAGGCGGCGGTATCAAAGGTTTGTTCAGCACCCATCCTGACACAGGCGAGCGCGTCGCGCGCTTACGCGCTATGGCTCGCAGTTAGTGTTAGAAATACAAAAACACGCCAGCGTTGCCGCAGGCGCCGCGCTGGCGGGACGTAATCTGCAAACCACCCTCGCTGATATCTGGCGCCGTCACCCCAAACTCGATGCGCATGAGCGCGGCGCGATACAGGACATCGCTTACGGCGTCGCGCGCCATGGCGGTTTGCTACACGCATTACTCGATAATCTGGCGACCAAAGAAATCAAAGAAGACGCGCTACGCAACTTGATGTTGGTGGCGCTGTATCAATTGCAATTCACCCGCGCCGCGCCGCATGCCGTGGTGGATTTCGCCGTGCAAAGCATCGAACGCGCGCGCTTGCTGCACGCAAAAGGTTTTGTAAATGGCGCGTTGCGTACCTTTTTGCGCGAACGCGAAGCCCGTGTCGAGCAAGCGCTGAATAGCGGCGACGAAGCCAAATATAGTTATCCGCAGTGGTGGATAGATAAGCTAAAAATTCAATATAATCAACACGTTATAAATATACTGGACATCGGCAATCAGCATCCGCCGATGACCCTGCGGGTGAACCGCCGACAGACTACGGTGGTTGAATATTTACAAGTTTTGCAAACCCAAGACATCGCCGCCACGCAAACCGGGCCCGATGCCATCACTTTAACGCAGCCGATTTCTCTGGAAAAACTGCCCGGCTTTCACGAC
>JAYVGF010000083.1:0-1952 GCA_043772415.1 Betaproteobacteria bacterium | reverse complement strand
CGTCCCTACAACTTGCGCACCATATCCGCCAGCCAAGGCATGACCTTCGCGTCGTTGGCGCGGCAATCTCCGCTGGGGCAGTACGCCGAGCAGGAATTGCGTTTGCTTAACGGACTCTATCCTTCCGGCGAACCTTATCCAGGACAACTGATTAAAATCGTCCAATAAGTTTATCAATGCTACAAACTCCTGCTCGCGTATCGTGGAAAGAAATCGTTTTCGACGGTACGCGCACGCCGGTTAAGACTTTTCTTTTTCTCCTTGTTTGTCTGGTCTGGATTTTGCCCGGTCTCATCGGCCACGATCCGTGGAAGCCCGATGAAGCGCTGAACTTCAGCCACATCCATCGCATCATCCAAAGCGGTGAATGGGTGCCCTCGTCAATGAGTAACGAAGTGGCGAGTAACAAAGCGCCGCTCTACTCGCTCACCGGCGCGGCGTTCGCCAAAATCTTCAGCGGCTTCCTGCCTACACACGACGCAGCACGCCTCGCCACCGGTTTTTATATGGCGCTCACTATGCTGTTCACCGGGCTGGCCGCGCGGGAGTTATACGGCTTCCGCTTCGGCCGTCTCGCCGTGTTGATTTTGATCGGCTGCCTCGGACTATTACTGCGCGCGCATGAAATGGTGAGCGATGTCGCGCTGCTCGCCGGACTCGCCCTCGCCTATTGGGGCTTGGCCAAAAGCCGTGTCAGCGGTTTGCTCGGCGGCGTGGCTATCGGCAGCGGTATCGGCGTCGCCTTCATGGCCAAGGGGCTGCTCGCCCCGGCCATTATTTGCTTCAGCGCTATTCTATTGCCCATCTTATTTCGTGAATGGCGCATGCTACGTTTTTTGCAGGCATGGTTCGTCGTGCCCTTCGCCGCGCTACCGTGGATAGCCTTATGGCCGCTCGCGCTGAATAAACGTTCGCCCGAATTACTCGCGCATTGGTTGAGCTTAAATAGCATCAGCGGATTTTTTTCCAGCGTCACTGCTACACCGTGGCAAAACCTGCGCTTTTTTGTCGAGCTGCTCCCTTGGTATGCGTGGCCTGCGCTGCCGCTGGCGGCATGGGCGCTGTGGGCAAACGGCCGCAAAGGATTGAATTACCCTTCAACGCAATTGCCGCTCATTGGATTTCTGGTTTCTCTAGCCGTCATTGTTTTATTCGCAACGCGAAGCGACCTCAGCGCCATGCCTATGCTCATCCCACTGACCCTGCTCGCAGCGGGCGGCGTGGATAATCTGCGCCGTAGCGCGGCAAGCGCGTTCGATTGGTTCGGCATGATGACCTTCGGCATTTTGTCCTTTGTGCTGTGGCTCGGCTTTATTGCCATGTTCACCGGATTTCCAATGCGACTGGCGAAACGAATCGCCGAATATCAACCCGGCTTCACACCACAATTTCATCTTGTCGCGTTTGTCTTCGCCTTGGCGCTCACCATTATTTGGCTCATGGTCGTGTGGCGCACGCGCCAATCGAATCGCCGCGCCATCGTCAACTGGACAGCGGGCATCACCATGTTCTGGCTGCTGTCGATGGCGCTGTGGCTGCCGTATATCGACCACGGCAGAAGCTATCGAAAAGTATTCACCGAATTAAAATCCGCCTTGCCGACCCATCATAATTGCCTCGCCACAAAAGACCTGGGCGAACCGCAACGCGCGTTGTTGAGTTACTACGGCGTCGAAGTTTCAGCACCGCTATATCAACCCGTGCCAGCCAATGTAAGCGACGACTGCGCGCTGCTATTAGTCCAAGCCTCGCCAAAAAAACCGACGACATTAGCAGGCAACTGGAAAAAAATCTGGGAAGGTTCAAGACCCGGCGAGCGCAATGAGCGCTTCTGGCTCTATCAACGTAACTAATTGATTTTATTTTATATGTTTATTGTAGGGTGCGCTCGCGCACCAAAGCTGACGAATAGCAGCGCATATATTGGATAAAGTTTTGGTGCGCGAGCGCAC
>JAYVGF010000082.1:0-13618 GCA_043772415.1 Betaproteobacteria bacterium | reverse complement strand
CGGCTTTTTTACCGCCCTCATTGCGCTTGATTTTCGGCGGGAGTAATTTTCTGAACCAACTCATGGCTTATCCATTTCTGCGCGAATTTGTTTCACCAGGCGCGTGACGTTTGCCACCGCCCCTTGCGGCGGGGAATTTTCTATTTCTTGTACGATGCGACTACCGATAACCACCGCATCGGCGATGTGCGACACGGATCGCGCGGTCGCGCCATCGCGGATGCCGAAGCCGACGCCGATCGGTAATTTAACGACATTTTTAATTTGCGGAATTTTTTGTGCGATCTCGTTCAGGTCTATGGTCGCTGCGCCGGTTACGCCTTTGAGCGAGACATAATAAATATAACCGCTGGCGAGTTTTGCTACCGCATTAATGCGCGCAGGCGAAGATGTAGGCGACAATAAAAAAATACAATGCAGGTTATGCGCGCGCATTTGCTGTACGAATTCGTCGGCTTCTTCCGGCGGATAATCCACCACCAACACACCATCGACACCGGCGCGTTGCGCGGCTTCGGCAAACTTGGTGTAGCCCATATGCTCAATCGGATTTAAATATCCCATCAAAACGATGGGAGTAATTTGATTGCTGCGACGAAACTCGCTGACGTCCTGCAAAATTTTCGTCAGACCCACGCCATGCTTCAACGCACGTTCGCTGGAACGTTGTATGGTTGGGCCGTCCGCCATTGGATCGGAAAAAGGCACGCCAAGTTCGATAATGTTGACGCCCGCTTCGACCAAGCCATGCATCATCGGCACGGTATATTCCGGCGCAGGATCACCGGCGGTAAAAAATGGAATCAAGGCCTTGCGCTTTTGTTGCGCGAGTTGCAAAAACGTCTGTTCGATACGTGACATATTTATTGTTTTTATTGAGTTGTTAGAGTGTAATGCCGTCGAGTTTAGCCACGGTATTGATGTCTTTATCGCCACGGCCGGAAAGATTCACCAGCAGGATTTTATCTTTGCCCATGTTCGGTGCGATTTTCATCGCATGCGCCAACGCGTGACTCGATTCCAAAGCAGGAATGATGCCTTCGAGCAAACACAAATCGTGAAACGCCTGCATTGCTTCAGCGTCGGTGATGCTGACATATTCCGCGCGGCCGGAATCTTTCAGCCACGCGTGCTCGGGACCGACGCCGGGATAATCAAGGCCGGCGGAAATCGAATGTGTCTCGCTGATTTGTCCGTTGGCATCTTGCATCAAATAAGTGCGATTGCCGTGCAACACGCCGGGCGAACCGGCAGAAAGCGATGCAGAATGTTTACCGGTGGCGATACCGAGACCGCCCGCCTCCACACCGATCAAGCGTACTTTTTCATGCGGAATGTAATCGTAAAATATGCCCATTGCGTTGGAGCCGCCGCCGACGCAAGCGAGCACCGCATCTGGCTGACGTCCTGCCATCTCCGGCATTTGCAGTAAACATTCTTTGCCGACGACGGAATTAAAATCGCGCACCATCATCGGATACGGATGCGGGCCGGCGACGGTGCCGATAATGTAAAAAGTATTTTCGACATTGGTGACCCAGTCGCGCATCGCTTCATTCAGCGCGTCTTTCAAGGTCTTCGAGCCGCTATCCACCGGCACCACTTCGGCGCCGAGCAGTTTCATCCGATACACATTAGGCGATTGGCGCTTGACGTCTTCCGAGCCCATATACACCGTGCATTTCAAGCCGTATTTTGCGGCGATAGTCGCAGTAGCGACGCCGTGCTGACCCGCACCGGTTTCGGCGATGACGCGCGGCTTGCCGATTTTGCGTGCGAGTAAAGCGTGACCGACAGTGCTGTTGATTTTGTGCGCGCCGGTGTGATTCAAATCTTCACGCTTGAGAAAAATCTGCGCGCCGCCGCATTTATCCGTCAGGCGCTTGGCGAAATAAATCGGACTGGGGCGGCCGACAAAATGCTTGAGTTCATACGCAAGCTCGCGCTGGAATGCAGGATCGTGACGCACTTGCTGGTAGGCGATTTTGAGTTCGTCCAGCGCTTGCATCAAAGTCTCGGCGACAAAAATGCCGCCGTAAGGACCGAAGTGTCCGCGCTCGTCTGGTAGTTCCTGCATCTTCATGCTAAATGTTCCTCATCCGCCTTGCGCACTGCTTGAATAAACGCAATGACTTTATTGATATCTTTAATGCCTTTGTCGGCCTCTACGCCGCTGGATACGTCCACCGCCCACGGCTTTACTGACTGTATTCCTTGCATGACGTTCGCGGCTCTTAAGCCGCCTGACAACACTATGGGTAACGGCACATCTTGCGGAATCAGATTCCAGTCAAACGTGTGGCCGGTACCGCCGTAAGCTTCTTCGCGATACGCGTCCACCAGCAAGGCTTTCGCTGCACGATGTTCAGAGGCGTATTGTAGCAAATCCACGCCCGCTTTGATGCGCACAGCCTTCATATAGGGCTTTTGAAATTGCTGACAATATTCCGCATTTTCATCACCATGAAACTGCAATAAATCCAGCGGCACTTGCTGCAACACTGCATGCACGGCTTCCACTTTGGCGTTGACGAATAAACCTACCGTAGTAATAAACGGTGGCAGTGCGGCGATTATTTTGTTTGCTACCGCCATATCGACGTAGCGAGGACTTGCGGCATAAAACACCAAGCCTAGCGCATCAGCGCCCGCTCGCGTCGCGTCGAGCGCATCCTGTACGCGTGTGATGCCGCAGATTTTTATTCGGGTCATGTTATCGCCTTGAACCATGCACTTTTGTTAAATGCAGGAAGTTTCCACTTGTCTTGGTATTCTATCGCGGCCAGATACAAACCGTCGGGGGCAAAGGTCGGTGCCGATCGCGTACGATCTTTCGCCAATAATAATTCCCTCATCCACGTTACCGGCTGTTTGCCTGCACCGACATAAATCAAGCTGCCGATAATATTGCGCACCATGTGGTGCAAAAAACCGTTCGCATTCAGCGTTAAAGTGAGGTATTCGCCGTTTGCCGCCAAATTAATGTAATTAATTGTTTTAATTGATGTTTTTGACTGACATTCAGCGGCACGAAAAGCTGAAAAGTCATGCTGGCCGAGCAGGTGTTGCGCGGCGGCCTCCATCGCTGCGACATCCAGCGGCGCATGATACCAGCCGACTTTTCCCGTTTGCAAGGCCGGGCGCACGGCATGGTTATACAACACATAAGTGTAAGTGCGCGACACGGCACTGAAGCGCGCATGAAAATCATCGGCGACCGGTATAGCCCATTGCACAGCGATGCTATCGGGCAATAAGGCATTCACGCCGCGCACCCATGCCGTGTCGGGGCGCTGCGCTGTGGTATCGAAATGCGCGACTTGCGCTAGCGCATGTACGCCAGTGTCGGTGCGCCCCGCGCAGAGCAGCGAAATTTTTTCTGCGGCGATGCCTGCAAGCGCTTGCTCGAGTTTATCCTGCACACCGCAAGAATTCGGTTGGCTTTGCCAGCCGCAGTGTGCCGCGCCGTCGTATTCAATCCCGAGGGCGATTCTCATGCGGCATTAAATAAAAAAATGATCATGGCTGACTATACCAAAAAAAAATCCTGCCGGTTACCCGGCAGGATTTTCTGTATTCCAAAACGCAGGCTTAAGCCAAGCTTGCGGTTAACTCTTTAGCGGCCTTTTGCTGTTCCGCATTGCCCAGCGTCAACACTTCCGCCAGAATTTCTTTGGCACCTTCTTTATCGCCGATTTCCAGATAAGCGCGCGCCAAATCCAATTTAGTTGCGGCATTTTGCCACGCCGCTTCGGGACGGCGCGCTGCTGATGCCGTTGGTGAACCCGACCCTGTCGCTGCTGTGGCTGCAACGGGTGCGCCGAGATCCAAACTCAATGCCGTCAGATCCAAAGGCATATCAATATCGGCCGCTTTGGTCGCTGCAGGTGGCGTGAAATCAAAATCCAGATCACTGGCGCTTGACGCAGGCGTTGCTTTGTCCAGAGGCATATCCATAGCACCGGCGGCTAATTTGTCATCGCCCAGGCCGAGATCAAAATCCGGCATATCGCCGCTGCCAGCGAGGGCTTTGGGTTTGGCGGCATGAGAGCTTGACGCCGCCAGCGGATCAAAATCAGTAGTCATTGTCCCGGGCCGCACTGGCGTGGTTGCACCGAAATCCAGATCCATCATATCCCCGCCAGCAGCTGGAATATCAATTTCACCGCCTTTGGCGATATTCAAATCCATATCTGCAGCTGCAGGTTTGGCACCAGCATCGTCAGACAAGAAATCAAAATCAATATCGGGTGCAGCACCAGCTGCGACTATGTGTTCAGGCCGAGCCGGCAAAGTTTTGTCAGGCGATGTATCGAGTCCGGCCAACGCGCTGCCGCCAGCCAGCAAGGCTGCCGCCGCCGCGCCGCCATAAAGCGGGTTACCCGCATCAAGCTTAAGACCCATCTCACGGACTTTGTTCCACATCGGATGGTTATCGCCGAGAGAAGCGTGTAATTCTTTAGCAACGTTTTCAAACGCGCCCTTGCTGCCGCGATTGGAATAAATATCCAATAGCTTCATCGGAATCTCATGGCGATCACCGTCTTTCGCCATGGCTTCTTTGAGAATTTCTTCCGCCTGCTGATCGCGACCATATGCCATATAAACGTCGGCTTCAGCTACCGGATCCACTTCTTCTGTATCGATGGTGCCAGGGCCGGTCTTATCGAAGTCAGTCAGGAACGAGCTGTCGCCGCTGGTATCCACAACGCCAGCCGTCGGCGCGCCTTGCGACATGGGCTTAAGATCAGCCGCCATCGTCTCCGCCGTGCCTTCATCCAGCTCGGCTAAGGTGCGATTACTTTTCTTTTTACGTAAGAACAAGAAAGCTGCACCTAGCGCGCCTAATGCCGCGGTGCCGCCAAGAATAGGCACAATATTTTCAAATAAAGTGTCCAATAGCGAAGCTTCTGCAGGCGGCGCGGCTACTACTGGCTTGGCATCTGGCGCCTTAGGGGTGGCAGGCTTAACGGCTTCTGCGGGTTTTGCAGGCTCCGTCTTCGCAGCCACTTTCGGCTCAGCCGCTTTCGGCTCTTGGGGTTTGACGTCAACCGGTTTCGCTGCAACTTTAGGATCAATAACTTTCGGATCGGTCGGTTTTACCGCTAATTTTGGATCGACAGCTTTGGCATCGGCAGGCTTTGCTTCACCCTGCTTAGCCACTTCTTTTGGATCAGTTGGTTTTACGTCGACCGGCTTGCCCGCCTGGGCCATCGCACCGCTTTTCAGTGCCAACAATTTATTCATGTCGGCAACGGTTTTTTCCAAATCTTTTACGCGCGAGTTGGCTTCTTTCAGCGCATTGTCCTTGCGGATGATTTCTTCCTGCAGCGCGCTGACTTTAGCGCCGGCTTTGCCGGCTGCGTCATTACCATCCGGCGCATCGCCCTTGGATAATTTGACGACATCTTTGCCTGCATCTTTAGCGGCAGCATCGACGGCAGTCGAACCAAGTTTGCCCGCAGAGGTTTGCCCTGAAGCTTGTTGCGGTTTTGCTGGCGACTGCGTTACCGCTTCGGCGAGTTTTTGACGGTAAGCACTCCAATTGGCGGTTTGTACACGCACTTCACGTGTAGCTTGCGCGGCTGCTATGGCAGCAGCTTCTAGCTGTGAAGGCAACTTCAGAATCTGACCTTTTTTAAGCAGATTCATGTTGTTGTTCAGGAAAGCGTCTTTATTTTGGCGATATAAGCCAACCAACATCTGGTCAATGGTAATCGAATCAGGTTTGTTTTGCGAAGCGATGCTGTATAGCGTTTCACCGGGTTTGACCGGGCCGTACGTAGCGCCGCTCGGCGTAGGCGCAGCTTGTGTGGGTGTTGGCGCAGGTGTTGTGATAACTGGTTGGGTGATAACTTGCTGAGGCGCAGGTGCCGCCGGCTGGACATAGGTAATCGGTGCAGGTGCCGGCGCAGAAACAACCGGCGCTTGGCTTACCGGTGCGCTGACGATAGGCGCAGTTGCCGTTTTATTCGCGGCGAAGCCCGGCGGATCGAGCAAAATCGGATATTCGCGCAGCAGACGACCGGATGACCAGGTCAAATCAATCAGCAAATCGAGCACCGGCTCGTTTACCGGCTGGGTGGTTGAGACGCGCAGATAAGCTTGACCATTGGCGCGTTTTTCAACCGCGAATTTAACGTTATTCAACGATGCGGTGTACTCAAGACCTGCATCGCGAAAGGCGTCAGGCGAGGCTACGCGGGCGACGATGGATTCCAGTTCGCCTTTTTGCAAGGAAACCAGATCGACTTCTGCCTGCAAAGGCTGGCCGAGCGATGACAGCACGTTTAATTTGCCCAGACCGGCCGCGTGAGTCAGCGGACTCACGAAGGTAGCGCTGAGGGTAATAGCAACAGCAGCAACGATCTTTTTGATTTGGGCTGTGTTGTTTTTTGTGGATTTGACCATACGGACTCAACATCCTATTAAAATTAGGTTTTTAGACTAACATCATAAGGTTAGCGTTTCAACCTAAAAAATTGCCTTAGGTTTGGGTTAGGGCTGGATTTTGTGGTTTATTTGCTAAATTCCCCATTCATTACCCCGCTTTTTTGCCAGCGGATTCTGCACTTTATAGCGCTCATGCGCCAGCAAGCGTGTGAAGGTAACGCCAAACCACCCGGCAAACAATGTTTTCAATCACATTTTACAAAAATTTGCCTTGTTTCAATCAAGCAAAATGCGCAACATGCGGCGCAAAGGCTCTGCGGCGCCCCACAAAAGCTGGTCGCCGCAGGTAAACGCCGACAAATATTGCGGCCCCATATTGAGCTTGCGCAAGCGTCCTATCGGCACCGTTAGCTGACCCGTCACAGCAGCAGGCGTCAATTCGCGAATCGACGTATCTTTTTGATTAGGAACAACTTTTACCCAATCGTTAGCTTCGTCGAGTATGCCCTCGATCTCGCCTAATGGTATGTTTTGATTGAGTTTTATGGTCAGCGCCTGGCTGTGGCAGCGCATCGAACCGATACGCACGCATAAACCGTCCATCGGGATCGGATTTTTTTCGAAGCCGAGGATTTTGTTGCCTTCGGCTTGGGCTTTCCATTCTTCTTTGCTTTGCCCATTGCCGAGGTCTTTGTCGATCCACGGGATGAGGCTGCCCGCTAACGGCACGCCCCAGTTGGCGGTCGGAAATTTGTCATCGCGCAATATGCCCGCGACTTCGCGGTCGATATCGAGAATGGCGGAATGCGGATCATCGAGCAAATGTTTCACCGCCAAGTGCGTTTCGCCCATTTGCGATAAAAGTTCGCGCATATTCTGCGCGCCCGCGCCGGACGCGGCTTGATAAGTCATCGCCGATACCCATTCGACATAACCGCGCTGGAACAAGCCGCCCATCGCCATCAGCATCAAACTCACGGTGCAGTTGCCGCCCGCGTAATTTTTAATGCCTTTGCTCAAACCGTCTTTGATCACATTCATATTGACCGGGTCGAGAATAATCAGCGTGTCGTCGTTCATGCGCAGCGTGGACGCCGCGTCGATCCAATAACCGTTCCAGCCGGATTGGCGCAGCGGCGCGAAAATTTCCGTGGTGTAGTCACCGCCTTGGCAAGAAATAATCGTATCCATTTGTTTCAAATCTGCAATCGACTTCGCGTCTTTCAGCGCGCCAGTTTCTTTGCCATTCACCAACGGGCCTTTGCCGCCCGCGTTCGAGGTGGTGAAAAATACCGGTTCGATCAAATCAAAATCGCGCTCTTCCTGCATACGCTGCATGAGCACCGAACCCACCATTCCGCGCCAACCAACTATGCCAACTTTCATCATTTTCATTTACCTAAAATAATCAATTAAATCAAATAGTTACAAAATACTACATATTTCCAGCTACGGCGTCGCCCATCTCTTTCGTGCCGACTTTTTTCATACCCGTTTGCATAATATCGCCGGTGCGCAAGCCTGCAGTTAGGGTCTTCTTCACGGCTTTTTCTACCCGCAGCGCATTGGCTTCATCATTAAATGTGTAACGCAGCATCATTGCCAGCGACAAAATTTGTGCCAGCGGATTAGCCAGATTTTTTCCGGCGATGTCGGGCGCGGAGCCGTGGATCGGTTCGTACAAACCTTTGTTATTGGCGTCGAGCGAGGCCGACGGCAACATGCCGATCGAGCCAGTCAACATCGACGCTTCGTCGGACAAAATATCGCCGAACATATTGCCGGTCACCATCACGTCGAACTGTTTCGGATTGCGCACCAATTGCATCGCCGCGTTATCCACCAGCAAATGCGACAACGCAACTTGCGGATATTCGCGGCTCACTTCGATGACCACGTCGCGCCATAACTGCGTGCATTCGAGTACGTTCATTTTATCCACCGAGCATAATTTCTTGCCGCGCTTCATGGCGGTTTTGAAACCGACGTGCGCGATGCGGCGGATTTCTGTCTCGCTGTAAATCATCGTGTTGAAACCGACGCGCTCGCCATTTTCATTTTTAATGCCGCGCGGTTGGCCGAAATAAATATCGCCGGTCAGCTCGCGGATGATCATGATGTCGAGGCCAGCAACCAACTCGCGCTTTAACGAAGACGCATCGGCCAGCTCGTCATACACCATCGCCGGACGCAAATTGGCAAAAGTGTCCATCTGCTTGCGGATACGCAGCAAGCCGCTCTCCGGCCGCATGTCGCGCGGCAAGGCGTCGTACTGCGGGCCGCCGACTGAACCGAACAACACCGCGTCGGATTGCTGCACCAATTTTTGCGTCACCATCGGCAACGGATCTTTATGCGCGTCATAACCCGCGCCGCCGACCGGCGCGTCTTCGGTTTCGATTTTCATACCGTCGCGACGCAATACGTCGAGGATTTTTTTGGCTTCGGCGATTACTTCAGGACCGATGCCGTCACCGGGTAGAATGGCGATTTTCATAGTGGGATTTCTAGCTCATTATGGTAAACCTGTCATCCTGAACGAAGTGAAGGATCTGCTTTTCGGCGCTCATTCAACGCGCAAACAGCAGATTCTTCGCTCCGCTCAGAATGACAGGGGGATAAAAAAAGAATCAAGAAAACAACCAAGGCTCCGCTTGTTTGCGCTTCACTTCATACGCCTTGATTTTATCCGCATGCTGCAAAGTCAAACCAATATCATCGAGCCCGTTGATCAAGCAATGTTTGCGAAACGCATCGACTTCAAACGCAAACGTTTTTCCGTCGGCCGTAGTCACGGTTTGTTTTTGCAAATCGACAACGAGCTTATAACCCGCATCCGTCTCAACCGCCTTGAACAAACTATCGACCGTCGTAGCATCCAGCACCACCGGCAACAAACCGTTCTTGAAGCAATTGTTGTAAAAAATATCGGCGAAGCTCGGCGCGATAATAATGCGGAAACCGTAATCGAGCAGCGCCCACGGCGCGTGTTCGCGCGACGAACCGCAACCGAAATTTTCGCGCGTTAATAAAATTTGCGCGCCTTTATAACGCGCATCGTTCAGCACGAAATCTTTATTCAGCGGACGGCCGGTGTTATCGCGCCCCGGCTCGCCCTGATCGAGATAACGCCATTCGTCAAACAGATTCGGGCCGAAGCCGGTGCGCTTGATCGACTTCAAAAATTGCTTGGGAATAATCGCGTCGGTATCGATATTGGCGCGATCCAGGGGCAATACTAAGCTATTGATTATATTGAATTTTTCCATGATTACTTGACCTCGCGCACATCGACGAAATGACCGGCGATGCCCGCCGCTGCCGCCATCGCGGGGCTGACCAAATGCGTGCGGCCACCGGGGCCTTGGCGGCCTTCAAAATTACGATTCGAGGTCGAAGCGCAACGCTCACCGGGCGACAGTTGATCGTCGTTCATGCCGAGACACATCGAGCAGCCGGGCTCGCGCCATTCAAAACCTGCATCGAGAAAAATTTTATCCAAACCTTCTTTTTCCGCCTGCACTTTCACCGGGCCGGAGCCGGGGACGACCATTGCCAGCTTCACATTTTTCGCCACATGTTTACCGCGCACCACGTCCGCCGCCGCGCGCAAATCTTCGATGCGCGAGTTGGTGCAGGAGCCGATGAATACTTTGTCGATGGCAATGTCGGTGATCGGCATGTTGGCTTGCAGGTTCATATATCTCAACGCGCGCGCGATGCCGTCGCGTTTGCCCGCGTCGCTTTCTGCTGCCGGATCCGGCACGCGGCCATTTACCGTCGTGACCATTTCCGGCGACGTGCCCCAAGTGACTTGCGGCTGGATTTCCGCTGCATTGAGTTCGACTACCTTATCGAATTTCGCGTCCGCATCACTGACCAAAGTGCGCCAATGGTTCACGGCGGCATCCCATTGCGCACCCGTAGGTGCGAAGCGGCGGCCTTTGAGATAATTGATCGTCGTATCGTCGCACGCCACCATACCCGCGCGAGCACCGGCTTCGATGGCCATGTTGCACACGGTCATGCGCCCTTCCATGCTCAGCGCGCGGATGGCGCTGCCGCCGAATTCAATCGCGTAACCCGTGCCGCCCGCCGTGCCGATTTTGCCGATGATAGCGAGCGCAATATCTTTCGCCGTGATGCCGCGACCGAGTTGGCCTTCGACTTTTACCAACATGGCTTTGGCTTTTTTCATAATCAAACATTGTGTTGCCAGTACATGCTCGACTTCGCTGGTGCCGATGCCGAACGCCAGCGCGGCGAACGCGCCATGCGTGCTGGTGTGCGAATCGCCGCACACGACGGTCATGCCGGGCAAAGTCGCGCCGATCTCGGGGCCGATGACGTGCACGATGCCCTGGTTTTTATCGCGAAAAGGAAAATATACTTTCGCGCCAAATGCCTTGATATTCGCATCGAGTGTTTCGACTTGAATACGCGACACCGGATCAGCGATGCCCTGCTCCCAATTTTTGGTCGGCGTGTTGTGGTCGGCAGTGGCGACGATAGAATCGGTGCGCCACACCGGGCGATTAGCCAAGCGCAAACCTTCATAAGCCTGCGGGCTGGTGACTTCGTGCACCAGATGGCGGTCGATATAAATCAGCGAGGTGCCGTCGGCGTCTTGATTCACCAAGTGGCTGTGCCAAAGTTTGTCGTAAAGGGTTTGTGCAGTCATGGTTTCTTAAAATCTCAATAAATTACTTGTCATCCTGAGCGATAGCGAAGGATTTGCTGTTTGGTTCCGTCTCGACGAGCGTAAAAGCAGATCCTTCACTTCGTTCAGGATGACAAGATATTCAGTAAATCAACTGGTAATTATCCCACATCCAGCGAAATTCTTGAAGATTCCATCTAGGCAATCGCGACTTTTTTTGCTTCCGGCAAGCGCAGCTTCCACCAAACCAGCAGCAACCCCACAAAAGCTGTCGCCGCCGCAACGTTGTAAGTCGTATAAGGCCCGACGCGTTCCCATAGAAATCCGCTCACCAATCCTCCCAAGGTTCCTCCCGCGCCATAGGCGACGCTGGTGTAAAGCGTTTGCCCGCGCGCCTGGTGTCTGCCTTTGAAAATATTGTGGATCGCCGCAACCGATGCGGCGTGGAAAGCGCCGAAAGTTGCAGCGTGCATCAGTTGCGCTACGACCAACAGCACAACAAATTCCGCACCCCAACCGATCATTAAAAACCGTACGACAGCGACGGCGAAACAAGTCAGCATTACCGCGCGCAAAGAAAAGCGCTGGAATAATTTCGGCTGATACAGAAATACAATAATCTCGCTCGCCACGCTGACGCCGATCAACGCGCCGACGGCGGTTTTGCTGTAGCCGTGATCGACCAGATAAATCGAAAAAAACACATACAGCGGGCCGTGCGCGGCGATCATGAGAAAACACGCGACGAATAGAGCAATCACTTCCGGCCGCTTGAGAATGTCCCACACCGGCTCGTGGTCGTGCGCGTCGATCGCGGCGGGCGTCTCGCGGAAGCGCCACGCGATGACGACGACACCCGCGAGCAACACGACACACATCCAGAGTAAATAACGAATCGGAACATAATCCAGTGCGACGCCGACACCCATGGTCGCAATGATAAAACCTACCGAACCCCACAAGCGCACGCGCCCGTATTTGTGCGGTTCGTCGCGCAATTCCGTGAGGGTAATCGCTTCAACTATCGGCAGCGAGCCGCTCCAGAATAAACCCATCAGTAACGACATGATCAAGATCCACGTCATGCTTACGCCGAAAAATAATCCGGCGAAACTTAACAAGCTCATCAGCGACGCCCATTGGACTATTTTCACTCGGCGGCCCGTATGGTCGGCCACCCAACCCCAAAAATTCGGCGACACAATGCGCGTCAAATGCGACATCGACATCAGCACGCCGATTTGCGTAGCAGAAAATGCAAGCGATTGGAGATACAGACTAAAGTAAGGCTGGAATGCGCCAATGAAGGCAAAATAGAAAAAATAAAAACCGGACAGACGCCAGTAAACGGGGGATTGCATAAGCCTGACATTGTGCCACAGCGCGTCGCTGCCGGAACTTGACCTTGCGTAACCTGTCTTATTTCTATCCCTTTTATAATACGAAAGCCCAAGATGAAAAAATTATTCTTCTGCTGTTTTGCCGCCGCAGGCTTGCTCGCCGCCTGCCAGACCAACCCCATCACCGGACGCTCACAACTGATGATCGTCTCGGAGCAAGAGGCCCTGTCATCCTCCGCCCAAGCTTACGCCAGCACATTGAGCGAAGCCAGCCAACAGGGGAAATTGGTAAAGGATCCCGCCATCAACCAGCGCGTGCAAACCATCACCAACCGATTGGTTGCACAGGCTACCGACATGCGGCCGGAAAGCCGCGCGTGGCAATGGACGGTGAATGTATTTGACGACAAACAAGTCAACGCCTGGTGCATGCCTGGCGGAAAAATGGCGGTTTATACGGGGCTACTGAATAAAGTGCAGCCGACCGACGACGAACTGGCGCAAGTGATGGCGCATGAAATTTCTCACGCGCTGCTCAGCCACGGCCGCGAAAAAATGTCGCGCGCACTGGCAACCCAGGCGGGATTGGCCGTAGGCTCCATCGCCACCAAAACTGATCTGTCACAAATGGCCAATGTAGCGCAAGTCGCCATCATGCTGCCAAATAGCCGCGAAGCGGAAAACGAAGCCGACAAACTTGGCATCGAGCTAGCCGCACGCAGCGGTTACAACCCCAACGCCGCCGTCAACATGTGGCAAAAAATGGCGCGACTCAGCAGCGGCGCACCGCCCGAATTTCTCAGCACCCACCCTTCGGACGAATCGCGCATTAACAACCTCATGCAGCTTGCGCCGCGCATGATGCCTCTATATGAGACCGCGAAAAACACGCAGAGATAAGCTTAGGGTTCGTAAAACCAACTCCATTTCGCCATCGAAATCGCATCTATTTCCAAATCGACTGGTAGCAGGCTCTATTACATAACTATTTGATTAATATAATAATTTTATCATTCTGATTTGGCGCATTTTGTAGAGCGCAATGAGCAAAAAAATTGCGCCGTATGTTTATTTCATACTCTTTCGCTCGGCGCAATTCGCTAAGCGCATTGACACCCTACTTTTTTGTCATTCTGACCCTGAGCATGTCGAAGGGGAAGAATCTGCTGTTCCGCGCGCCAATTCAAAAGCGAAAAGCAGATCCTTCGCTATCGCTCAGGATGAC
>JAYVGF010000081.1:0-2380 GCA_043772415.1 Betaproteobacteria bacterium | reverse complement strand
AACCCAGGAGCTTCAAGACATGGCAAACGCAATCGCATGGTTTATGTTCGCGCTCGGGATTGGCCATATTATTTTTGGCCTAGTCAAATTCAAATCCCCTGTTGCTGATGCTATTTCTGCTGGTTTCGTAGGGAAATTCTATGTGCCGGAAGTCAGGCGCACCGCCTTTTGGTTTTTAATTTTCGGACCTTTAATGATGCTGGCAGGCCATGTCGCTATTCATGCTGTCGCGGTGGGCGATCTCGCATTGCTTAAAATTCTCGGCATCTATTCCTTCGTCACGGCGCTTATCGGCATCGCCGCCTTTCCTAAATCACCATTCTGGGCTGCGCTAATTTCTTCACCTTTTCTGATCGCGGCGGGCTACGGCGTAATTTCGTAAAAATACTTAAATAACTTACAGAAACTTTCAGGCTGTTATGAGCTCCGATCATTTATTTCCCTCAACTCAGCCCCACGAAGAAAATGCCGTATCTCCGCTCATTATCGTCGCCACTTCTGGCACTGGCGGAGACATCGCGCCCTTTACTCATCTTGCGCAAGGGCTTCGTGAACGCGGCCATCGTGTGCTGATGTTCGTGCCTAAATTTCACGAAGCGCTGATGCAATCCGAAGGGCTCCCATACGAAGTTTTTGGCACTGTCAGCGAATTTCAAGCCGTGCTCGATGAGCCGACACTGTGGGATGAACGAAAAGGCTTTGGCGTCGTGTGGAAAGCGATGACAACACATTTGGGCGCATTACGTGACATGGTGGAACGACAGCCTGCGAATATCCGGTGTGTGTTGCTATGTCACCCTCTCTTGGTGCCATCAGCAGACATCGCGAAGTTCGCCCGCCCTGACACGCGCGTCGTATGCGCCTACTTGGCACCATCCAATCTTTGCAGTAGCTATGACTTTCTGACTGCTGGCTCACTACCCATTCCACGCTGGACGCCCTTGTCATGGCGGCAATCGCTATGGCGGCTAATCCAAAAATTATGGATAGTCGCAGAGATGTTACCGAGCCTCAATCAATGGCGCGACACTAATAACCTGCCCGCAGTATCCGGGTTCTTTGCGCATATTCATCAATCCCCAGATGCATCCCTAGGATTATTCCCAGATTGGTTCGCTACAAAACAAGCCGATTGGCCTGTGCCTTTTACTGAGGGCAATTTTCCTTATCCTTTACACGAAAAAAAATCCCCACTATCGCCAGCGCTGGTGGAATTCCTGGCGCAAGGCGATGCCCCAATTGCCTTTACCCCAGGCACGGGACACCGACATGCGGCAAATTACTTTGCCATTGCACTCAAAACGCTGGAAAAACTTGGCCGCCGTGGTTTGTTTATTACGCCTCACGCCGAGCAGGTGCCGCAAAATCTACCGTCTAATGTGATGCGGCTAGACCATGCGCCTTTCAATATATTGTTGCCTCGCCTGTCAGCATTAGTACATCACGGAGGCATAGGCACTACCGCTGAGGCTTTTCGTGCTGGTATCCCTCAGTTAGTTGTACCTTATGCGTTTGATCAATTCGACAACGGCCTACGTGCTAAAAGTCTTGGCGTAGGTGAAGTGATATACGCCAAACGATTGACTGTTAGACGTCTTCAAAATGGCCTGACTAAGCTGCTTGCATCGGAGCAAGTGAAACAAAATTGCGCCGCCATCGCTAATAAAGTGCGCCTAGGAACAGAACCTTCATGGCTTATTCAGCGAGTCGAGGCTGCATTAAGCGTTAGGCCCTCGCAAGTAAACAGTGCCGATTCAGGGCGCGCCATACTTTAACACCGCCTACCTACAGAAACAGCCATCTATACTTAGCGCCACCAAACTTAGGGCTACACCACATGCAAGCAAACGTTACGACGATCGATGTTCCGAGCAACAGCGAAATCAGCCGCTATCTCCCCGGCGCTTATTTCTTTGATTGTTATGAAATGCCCGTTGAATCTACTTCAAAATCAGCGCTAGAAATCTACCTTGAGGTCGCCGCGAAAACACCAGGATGGGTGAACACACTGATGGCGGTTCGTAATCGTGCGGTCACGCTCGTTGGCCTGAAAAATCTGGGGCATCTGTCCGACCTCAAGCCATCTAAATCTGCGAGCGACTATAAAGTCGGCGATCGTATCGGGATTTTTTCTTTGCTATATCTCAGCGAGAACGAAATCATTCTGGGTGATACGGATAAACATCTCCAAGCTAGAGTTTCGCTTTGCAAAATCGCGGCTGGCTCACGTCATTCCGTCGCAGTTTCCACTGTCGTCCATGTTCACAATACCTTAGGACGCGTGTATCTATTTTTCGTCGTGCCCGTGCATAAAATTATCGTGCCCGCCATGCTGACTCGGTTCACGAATCATGGGCTTGCCACTTAAATCATGCAGCGC
>JAYVGF010000080.1:0-16161 GCA_043772415.1 Betaproteobacteria bacterium | reverse complement strand
TGCTTCGGTTGGGTTTTTTCTTAGTGTGCGTTGTAGTTGGTGGGTTTTGATTTTTTTATTGGTTTGGCCTTTCATGGTTTTTTACCTGGCGCTATTGACCCATCCCCACCCTAGCCCTCCCCTTGAAGGGGAGGGGAATAGGTGATTCAACCATTACTGTTGTGCTCACCATTTTGCGATCGACTAGCACTCAAAACTTGAAGAAAAGTAGTTATTATAACTATTTGATTTTATTCATATTTTACATCAATAATCTCATACTCCCTCACCCCGCCCGGCGCTTGCACTTCGGCTACATCACCGGGATATTTGCCGATCAACGAGCGTGACAGCGGTGAGCTGATGGAGATTTTTCCTAGCTTGATATCGGCTTCGTCTTCACCGACTATTTGATACGTCACCGCTTCTTTGTTTTTCAAATCCTGCAAATCAATCGTTGCGCCGAATACGCAGGCGCCGTCGGCGTCCAGCAATTTCGGGTTGATGATTTGCGCGTTGCCGAGTTTGGATTCGAGTTCGAGGATGCGGCCTTCGATGAAACTTTGGCGCTCTTTAGCCGCTTCATACTCGGCGTTTTCGGACAAGTCGCCTTGCGCGCGCGCTTCCTGGATCGCGCCAATCACGGACGGACGCTCAACGGTTTTCAGTCTATGTAATTCGGTGCGCATTTTTTCTGCGCCGACGATGGTGAGTGGTATTTTTCCCATTATGCGATGTTCTCCAGGCTTTTGTGCAGGCGTTGCACGTCGTAAATATTCAGTTCTTCAATGTGCTGCATCCCCGCGCAGGCGGCGCGTGCGCCGGCCAGCGTGGTGTAATACGTGACGCGGCCTTGCAACGCGGCGTTGCGGATCGACCAGGAATCCTGAATCGAGCGGCGATTTTCATCGACGGTGTTGATGATCAGGCTGATCTCTTTATTTTTGATCATATCGACAATATGCGGGCGGCCTTCGGCGACTTTGTTTACCGGCGCGACGACCACGCCTTGTCCATTCAGAAATGCTGCTGTGCCTTTGGTCGCGCACAAAGTGAAACCAATTCCACTCAGTGTACGCGCAATATCGACAAGTCCCGTTTTATCGGCATCGCGCACAGACAAAAACACTTTGCCGCTTTTGGGCAAACGCACACCGGCCGCGAGCTGCGATTTCACAAATGCTTCGGCAAACGTGAGACCGACGCCCATTACCTCGCCGGTCGATTTCATTTCTGGACCCAGAATAGTATCGACGCCGGGGAATTTGATAAACGGAAACACCGCTTCTTTTACCGAGAAATACGGCGGAATCACTTCTTTTGTAACTCCTTGTTTTATAAGAGAAATTCCTGCCATGCAGCGGGCGGCAATTTTCGCCAGCGGCAAACCCGTGGCCTTGGAAACAAACGGCACGGTGCGCGATGCACGCGGATTGACTTCGAGCACATAGACTACGTCTTGTTGTATCGCGAATTGCACATTCATCAAACCGACGACGTTCAAGGCTTTCGCCATGGCTACTGTTTGACGACGCAATTCGTTTTGCAGTTCCACGCTCAAGCTGAATGGCGGCAACGAACACGCCGAATCGCCGGAGTGAACACCAGCCTGTTCGATGTGTTCCATGATGCCGCCGATCAACACATCGGTGCCGTCGCTCACGGCATCGACATCGACTTCGATGGCGTCGTTGAGAAAGCGGTCGAGCAAAATAGGCAAACGCTCAGGGAACATTTTCGCGCTTTCCATCGCGCCGTTCATATAGCGTTCGAGGTCATTTTCGAAATGCACGATTTCCATCGCGCGCCCACCAAGCACATTGCTCGGGCGCACTACGAGTGGATAACCGATTTCTTTCGCCAACACCATCGCTTCATCTTTATTGCGCGCGATGCGATTGGGCGGTTGCTTGAGTTTTAACTCATTGAGCATTTTCTGAAAACGCGCGCGGTCTTCGGCGCAATCGATCATGTCAGGCGTAGTGCCGATAATCGGCACACCGGCCTCGGCTAAACCTTGCGCGAGTTTGAGCGGCGTTTGCCCGCCGAATTGCACAATCACGCCCCAAGGTTTTTCTTTGTCGATGACTTCGAGCACGTCTTCCAAAGTCAGCGGTTCAAAATACAAACGATCGCTGGTGTCGTAATCGGTCGAGACCGTTTCCGGATTGCAATTCACCATGATGGTTTCAAAACCATTTTCGCGCAGCGCGAGCGCGGCGTGGACGCAGCAATAATCGAACTCAATGCCCTGCCCGATACGGTTCGGCCCACCGCCTAATATCATCACTTTTTTGTTGTTGGTCGGATTAGCTTCGCATTCTTCGTCGTAAGTCGAATACATATACGCGGTCGAAGTCGCGAACTCGCCCGCACAAGTATCGACGCGCTTATACACGGGGCGGATACCGAGCTTGTGACGATAAGCGCGCACTTCGCCTTCGCTGATTTTCATCAAATGCGCCATGCGCCGATCAGAGAAACCTTTGCGTTTGAGTTTGCGCAACTCGATCGAATCAAACGATTCGAGTGTGCGTTTTTCAATGGCCAATTCGAGTTTCACCAGCTCTTCTATCTGCACCAAAAACCAGCGATCAATTTTGGTGTAATTGAAAATCTCTTCCACCGTCATACCGATACCGAATGCGTCGGCCACATACCACAAGCGTTCGCCGCGCGGATACGCCAGCTCGTCGCCGATTTTGTCCGAATCGACGGTTTTCAAATTGAAACCGTCGACGCCGGTTTCTAATCCGCGCAAGGCTTTTTGCAGCGACTCCTGAAAGTTACGACCTATCGCCATCACTTCGCCAACCGATTTCATTTGCGTGGTTAAACGATCATCCGCTTGCGGAAATTTTTCAAAGGCGAAGCGCGGCACTTTGGTGACAACGTAATCAATGCTCGGCTCGAACGAAGCCGGCGTCGCGCCGCCGGTGATGTCATTTTTCAATTCATCCAGCGTATAGCCGACGGCGAGCTTGGCGGCGATTTTGGCAATCGGAAAACCCGTCGCTTTCGAAGCGAGCGCCGACGAACGCGACACGCGCGGATTCATTTCGATCACGACCATGCGGCCCGTGTCGGGATCAACGCCAAACTGCACGTTAGAGCCGCCGGTCTCAACGCCGATTTCGCGCAACACTGCGATCGAGGCGTTACGCATGATTTGATATTCCTTGTCGGTTAAGGTTTGCGCTGGCGCAACGGTGATCGAGTCGCCGGTGTGTACGCCCATTGGGTCGAGGTTTTCTATCGAGCAGATGATGATGCAATTGTCATTTTTGTCGCGCACCACTTCCATTTCGAATTCTTTCCAACCGATGAGCGATTCATCGATGAGCAATTCTTTGGTCGGCGAGGCTTCGAGGCCGCGCTCGCAGATTTGCATGAATTCTTCTTTGTTATACGCGATGCCGCCGCCGCTGCCGCCCATGGTGAACGATGGGCGAATGATAACGGGAAAGCCCAGCGCGGCTTGCACTTGCAGTGCTTCCTCCATGCTATGCGCCATCGCCGAGCGCGGCGACTCGAGGCCGATGCGCGTCATGGCTTGCTTGAATTTTTCGCGGTCTTCGGCCATGTCGATGGCTTCTTTGGTCGCGCCGATCATTTCGACTTTATATTTATCCAGCACGCCATGCTTGGCAAGATCGAGCGCGCAATTAAGCGCGGTTTGTCCGCCCATGGTCGGCAGCAAGGCGTCGGGGCGTTCCTTGGCGATAATTTTTTCCACGATGCGCCAGGTGATCGGCTCTATGTAAGTCACGTCCGCCAGGTTCGGGTCGGTCATGATGGTGGCCGGATTCGAGTTGACCAGAATCACGCGGAAACCTTCTTCGCGCAGCGCCTTGCACGCTTGCGCGCCGGAGTAATCGAATTCGCACGCCTGGCCGATAACGATCGGGCCGGCGCCGATGATGAGGATGGATTTTATGTCGGTACGTTTTGGCATTTTCGTGTCACTTAATAATTTTATAACTTAACTCAAGGTGGTTGTCGCCAGCTTGGCGCCGAACCCAATAAACAACGTGCCAACACCGCCCATCGCCGAAGCGGAAATTTTGCGGCGGCGGTTAAATGCATCGGCCAATTGCACGCCGGCGAATATCAAGACCGACAAATACAACATGCTGAAAATTTGCACGATCACGCCTTGCATGAAGAACGTCAGCGCCGGATGCGCGTAAGTCGGATCAACAAACTGAATGAAAAACGAAATAAAAAACATAATCGCTTTCGGATTCACCAAGCTGATCATCAGCGCGCGTTTGAACGGTTGCGCGTCATCGACTGTTTCCGTCACCACATTGTTGATTACTTCGTTGCTGCGCCATTTATTCCACGCTGCGCGTAATAAACTTAATCCTATCCAGGCTAAATAGGCCGCGCCTAAGTATTTGATTATATTAAATAATTCTGGATTTGCTTTAAGCAAGGACGCAACGCCTGCTGCGCTCAAAACCATCAGTATCGTGTCGCCAACAAAAATTCCTAGCGCGCCGAGATAGCCCTTTTTAATGCCTCGTTGTGCGGCGACGGACAACACGTAGAGCGAATTCGGGCCGGGCAACAGCACTACGAAAATCACGCCGAGGGTGTAAGTAACAATATCGGTGATGCCGAACATGGCGTTGTCTCAAATAAATTTTGTAGGCTGCTATCTTTACGTAGGGTGCGCCCGCGCGCCCTACATAATCCCCTCCCCTTCAAGGGGAGGGTTAGGGTGGGGATGGGTGTCAGTTCAGCCTGAACCAACACCCCCATCCTAACCTTCCCCCGTCAAGGGGGAAGGGACTTCTTTGTTCCAACTAATGGCAGTGTCACTGCAATCCGTAGGGAGCGCGCCCGCGCACCATAGCGATTTCCAACAGCTCCGGTCGTCTCTAACGCTGTGGCGCGCGGGCGCACCCTATACTTTCAATCTCTTTGGCTGAGTCAGCTACACGACCCATCCCCACCCTAACCCTCCCCTTGAAGGGGAGGGGATTTTCTTTCTTCGATAAACTTTATCTGATCATTCATCGCGTGCCGTGCTTATCAGCCCTACCTTCGTTCAGGTCTATTTCTTTTCCATCATTTGCACAAAGCGGTCAAACAAATAACCGACTTCATGCGGGCCAGGGCTCGCTTCCGGATGGCCTTGAAAACTGAACGCCGGTTTATCGGTGCGCATCATGCCTTGCAACGATCCATCGAATAATGACTTATGCGTTGGGCGCAAATTCGCGGGCAGCGTCGCCGCATCGACGGCGAAGCCGTGATTCTGGCTGGTGATCATGACTTTGCCGGTATCTAAATCTTGCACGGGATGATTGGCGCCGTGATGGCCGAATTTCATTTTCAGGGTTTTCGCGCCGCTGGCTAAGCCTAATAACTGATGACCGAGACAAATGCCGAAGGTCGGAATATTTTTATCGACTAAAGTTTTGATCGCGCGTATCGCGTAATCGCACGGTTCCGGATCGCCGGGGCCGTTGGATAAAAAAATGCCGTCGGGTTTCAACGCCAACGCGTCTTCGGCGCTGGCTTGAGCAGGCAGCACGGTAACTTTGCAGCCGCGTTCGGTGAGCATGCGCAAAATGTTGTGCTTCATGCCGTAGTCAAACGCGACTACATGAAATTTCGATTCAGTTTGTTTGGCGTAACCTTTGCCGAGTTGCCATTCACCTTCGAGCCATTCATAGGCTTTGCCGGTGCTGACGACTTTGGCGAGGTCTAATCCGGCCAATCCGGAAAAGGCTAGTGTTTGTTTCAGCGCGTCGGCTTCGTCGATGTTGCCTGCCATGAGGCAACCACTTTGCGCGCCCTTCTCTCTTAAAATTCGGGTCAGGCGACGCGTGTCGATGTCGGCTATCGCCACGACATTGTTTTTATTCAAATAACTGGACAGATCTTGGTGCGAACGAAAATTGCTGGCGACTAGCGGCAAATCACGAATGACCAAACCGGCTGCAAACACTTTTTCCGACTCAGCGTCTTCCAGGTTCACGCCAGTGTTACCAATGTGCGGAAAGGTGAGCGTGACGATTTGTTTGCAATACGAGGGATCGGTGAGGATTTCCTGATAGCCGGTCATGGCGGTGTTGAATACCACTTCGCCGACCGATATGCCTTCTGCTCCAATAGAAATACCCCGGAAGACTGATCCATCTGCAAGAACGAGGATGGCGGGACGGGTGGGCGGCACGGGAAACTCCAGAAAACTGCGTAAAACGCGGGTACAAAAAATGCGGGAAAGATTTTTGTCTTCCCCGCGCTATTTGAATAAGGATTATACGCGAAATGACGCTCGCATTCAACGCGCAATTACTGAGGATTTATTTCGGCAAACCGAGTAGCGATACGTCGCCGGTTTTGGATGCTTTCACGATCAAGTCGCGCACGCGCTGTGCTTCGAGTCGGTCGGCATCGCTATCGAGATAATCAAGCACATGGCGCGAAACGCCGTTTGAATCGCAGCGTCCGGTGTCGATGCACAGGGTCTGCCAATTTATCGAGCCGCGCGAACAATCTGCGCCAAGTTCGCACGCCGCCAGCGTGGCGGCAGATTCAACCAACTCATAACTGACCGGATGATTATTCGTGCCGATTAAAATGTAATCGAGACCGGGACGTTGCAATATATTCGCCAGCTCGGCGATAGCGTAAGGATCCTGCGCATGCAAAATGCCCTTAACCGAATGCGCAATATCGCTGTCGGAATATTTGTTATCAATCAGCACACCGCGCGCCGCCAGCGACTTTGCATCGCCGCCCAATACCGCATCGGCTTTGAGCGTATTTATTTCACTCAGGGTTTCTTTGACGGGGCGGGTTTCCAAACCATTGCAACGGCTGCGCAACCGATTAAATGTGTCGGTACGGTCGGCCAGTTGTTTACCTTCGACGCTGGAGTGCAGAAAATCGTCGGCCGATTCATAAGGCTGACCATCGGGATTTTTGGCAAAGCGCACACAACTCTCCAGCGCGTTGGCTACCCAATATTTAATTCCCGGCGAGGGGTGTTGACGATATTTTTGATAAAACGCTCTCAGGTCTGCCGCGGATTGAAATTCCAGACCGACGGTGATGTCTTCTGGTGGTGTTTTTTTCGGTTCAGGAATATTAGCTTGCCGTGTGATGCCATCCTGCGCGTTTACACCGGGAAATATTATTTGCGCATTTGGCGCGGCGGGAATGGCGGCCGCAGCTGTTTTTTCCGGCGCTGTTTCGATGACTGATTTAGGTAGATCGTGCGGCGATGAAATGAAACAATATGCCCCACCCAACAACAATAAAAAAGTCAATAATATCAAATACTTATATTTATTGCTCATCGCGGCGAATTGGCAGAAAATTCAGCGCAAACCCAATACATCCTGCATATCGAACAAACCATTTTTTTTGTTAGCTAAGAATTTCGCCGCACGCACAGCGCCTTGCGCAAACGTCGCGCGGCTGGATGCCTTGTGGGTAATCTCGACGCGCTCGCCGATGCCGGCGAACATCACCGTGTGATCACCGACAATATCGCCACCGCGCACAGTGGCGAATCCGATGCTGCCCGCTTTGCGCTCACCCGTCACGCCCTCACGCGCGTACACGGCGAGATCGTTCAATGGCTTGCCGAGTGTTTTGGCGATGACTTCGCCCATACCCAGCGCGGTGCCGGACGGCGCATCGACTTTATGCCGATGATGCGCTTCGATGATTTCGATGTCGTAGCCGTGTTGCAAAATTTTTGCTGCAAGCTCGAGCAATTTGAACGTGACATTGACACCGACGCTCATATTGGGCGCGAACACGATGGCGATGTCTTGGGCGGCGTCGCGGATGGTTTGTTTTTGCGCGTCGCTGAATCCGGTGGTGCCGATGACGATTTTTGCGCCTTGGGCGCGGCAGATGTCGAGATGCGCCAGCGTACCTTCGGGTCGGGTGAAGTCGATGAGCACGTCGCCGGGTTTCAGCACGGCGGAAACATTATCGCTAATGAGTATAGAATTTTTTGCGCCGATCAACTCGCCCGCGTCGCGGCCGATAAATTCGCTGCTATGGCGTTCGAGCGCAGCGGACAGCCGCGCGCCGCTGTCGGCCGCGATGGTTTCTATTAGCATGCGACCCATGCG
The DNA here is from genome assembly GCA_043772415.1 of Betaproteobacteria bacterium. Lineage (GTDB taxonomy): Bacteria > Pseudomonadota > Gammaproteobacteria > Burkholderiales > JBEEJL01 > JBEEJL01. The sequence goes on along the minus strand of JAYVGF010000080.1, from coordinate 8,074 downwards.
ACCGCCGCTGCCGGCGACGCAAATATTCACAGCGCTCATTTTTTGAGGCTCATTTCCGCGTTGGGTACACCTTGTCCTTCTATTTTTGCCAGCACGTCTTTTTCAAATGTCAGCGTCAACTTGCGCTGGTCTTCCACCGTCCAACCTTTGCGCAGGCTATAGAAATAGTCCCAACGGTCAGCGTGGTAGATGTCGGACACCAGCGGTGTGCCGAGCAGGTTTTTGACTTCCGCGCGCGTCATGCCGGTTTTGAGTTTTTCCACATTTTCCTGCGGTACGATATTGCCTTGCTGTATATCGATTTTGTAGGGCGATAAATAACTGCACGCCGATATTAGCAAGGCAAGACCTATGGTGAGGGAATGGCGTATAAGTGAATTGCGTATCATTGCAGATGTCCTAACTATATATAATGAGTGATTATAGCCCGACCAACCTTGGAACGTCAGCCGGTTTGCAATGGCAACTTAACGCGACGGGCGAGATGTGGTACAAAGACAATCATGAGCGAAGCGAAAGACCTGAAGAATATCGGCCTCAAGGCCACGTTGCCTAGGCTGAAAGTGCTGAATTTATTTGAGCAAAGCGATGTTCGCCACCTGACGGCGGAAGATGTGTACCGCCTGCTCGGTAACGAAGGCATCGACATCGGCCTGGCGACGGTGTATCGCGTGCTGACGCAATTTGAGCAAGCGGGATTGCTGTCGCGCCATCATTTTGAAAGCGGCAAAGCGGTCTATGAATTAAATCAAGGCGGGCACCACGACCATCTGGTGTGCCTGCAATGCGGACGGGTAGAAGAATTTTACGACGGCGAAATCGAACGCAGACAAAATAAAATCGCCAGCGAACGCGGCTTTGCCATCCACGATCACTCGCTGCATATCTACGCCGATTGCACCAAGCGCGATTGCCCGCATAAGAGCTAAAATGACACTGTCATCAAATTGGTCACTCCGGCGTTAATTCAGGGCTGAAAGATACGGCACGTTGCCGACTCCCCTTTACAGGAACACACATGACCACACTGCGCAACTTGATCAGATATGTTGTTTTCGCCGCATTGGCGCTGAGCTTGGGCTTGGCCGGCCTGCAAGCCACAGCTTACGAAGCGCCAGCGGGAATGCGCAAAATGCTGGAGCAAAATTATGACGCCATAAGCGTTGCGCAACTGCCGCTTGAAGCGCAGCAGGTATTAAAATTGATCAAACAAGGTGGACCGTTTCCTTATAGCCGTGACGGCGTGAATTTCGGCAACTTCGAAAAGCGCCTGCCCAAAAAAGCGCGTAACTATTACAAGGAATACACGGTAAAAACGCCGGGCGCGCGCAATCGCGGTGCAAGGCGCATTATCGCCGGCAGCAAAGGCGAGTTTTACTACACTGAAGACCACTACGAAACGTTCCGTCAGATCAAGGAGTGAGCCGTGAAAAAATTAAAATCCTTATTGGCTGAAAATAAACTCGGCGGCGTGTTCCAACTGACGTCAGACGACGCGCATACGCAAATCGAAAAAATGGCCAAGGCGGCCAAGCTGGCTTACTTCCACATTGAAGGCAAAAAAATCGAGAAAAAAGAACAGTTTCTCAATCACAGTTCCATCGCTATGCATTTCCCCGAGGAATTCGGCAATAACTGGGATGCGTTCGCCGATTGCCTGCAAGATTTATCTTGGCATGAGGCAAAAGGCTATATCGTCTTGTATGATCATTACGATGGGCTGGCATCACATGCGCACGGACAATTTGACACTTTGCTGGAGATTTTCCAAAGCGCCGTTGAATATTGGAAAGAACAAGGCAAACCGATGTTTGTTTTGCTGAGAGGCAAACCGCCGCTTGAGGGGATAGAAAAAATCGCCTGATGTATCCAGTGCCACGAAACAAAAACCCCGCGGTGCGGGGTTTTTTATTGCCTCTTCACATTACGTGTCTAGGATATTTTTTTGCGGCGCGAAATGCCCGCCATGCCGAGCAAGCCAAACCCCAACAACCATACAGCGGGCGGCATCGCATTGGTCATGCTAGTGGCGTTTTGCAACAAGGGATTTTTAATCGCAGCCATAGCTACCGGTTTAACAGAGTTCGGCGCTTCATCGCCGCTGAAATTGATTTTGTTGACGTCAGGCTTGGCAGATTGCTGCACAAAAGTATTCATCCGTACTGCATCGGCAAGGCTGGCTGGTACACCCAAGGTCAGGAAAATGGCGGGGCCGTTGTGCAGTTTTGCGATGGGCGACGGCGTCGGTTCCATTTTCAAAGCCTTCACCGGCGCAGAATTTTTCAAAAACGCCTGGATGTTATCGCCGTTGATATCGCGAACAGCTTTAATGGATTTGGAAGCTGCAGTCGAATTATTGAAGGGCGTCACAGACTCAGCGCAGGCCATTACGCCGACGAAGTACAGTAAAAATCCTAACTTATTGATATTATTCATATTTCCTTAAATGGGTAAGGCGATCAAAAAAAATGCTATCGCGCTCATAGGACAGTGGAATTATTTCACGCTGGGCGAATAAAACAGGTGGGGTGGCATGGGGTTAATACTGTATATTGCGGAGCAATAGACAGTAGATTTGATACGCGGACAGAATGTAAAAATTTAATAAGCTATTATTTTTATTGTGTATTTTTGTTAGCGAGTGCTAACTGGTACGGCTCTGTGAAATAAGATCAAAAGAATCAATAACAAGCCAAAAAAACCGGAGAAATTGCATTAGCTTCCACTAATTTGTCGATTAACTTCAATTTATTAATCATCAGCTTCGGACAATAAGCCTGCATTCCCGCCGACGGCTGCGGTATTGACGGTTAGTGTGCGTTCGGTCGCGAAGCGCAATAAATAGTGCGGCCCGCCCGCTTTCGGACCGGTGCCGGATAATCCTTCGCCGCCAAACGGTTGCACGCCGACCACTGCGCCGATCATATTGCGGTTCACATAAAGATTGCCGACCTTGGCTCGGTCGCACACCATTTCAATGTGATCGTCGATACGCGAATGGACACCTAACGTCAGGCCGTAGCTTTTCGCGTTAATCGAATCGATGACTTTTTCCAATTCGTTAGCTTTGTAGCGGATCACATGCAGTATCGGCCCGAATATTTCGCTTTCCAGTTGATCGAAATTTTTTAATTCATAAATACACGGAGCGAAAAATTGGCCTTGATCGCAATCTGGCGGCAAAGGCATTTCGTATATCACTTTCGCACTTGTTCGCATTTTTTCTTTATGTCGTTCAAGCATGGCTTTTGCATCGGCGTCAATCACCGGTCCGATGTCGGTGCTAAGTTGCATCGGATCGCCTATCACCCACTCGCCCAAGGCGCTTTGCAATAAGTGCAAAACGCGATCGGCGATTTCTTCTTGCACAAATAATGCGCGGCAAGCAGAACAACGCTGACCTGCGCTGTTGAAGGCGGAAGCCATCACATCGTTGACGACTTGCTCGGGCAATGCGGAACTATCGGCAACCATCGCGTTGATACCGCCGGTTTCGGCAATCAAAGGAATCATCGCGCCTTGGCGTGACGCAAGTGAACGGTTAATCGCCTGTGCCGTCACTGTCGAGCCGGTGAACACTACGCCATTCACCTTTTCATCTTTTACCAAGGCCGCACCGATCGTCGCGCCATCGCCTGGCAATAGGGCGAGCACGTCAACCGGCACACCGGCTTCGTGTAAAATTCTTACCGCCAAAAAAGCAATCAGCGGTGTTTGTTCGGCAGGCTTGGCCACCACTGTATTGCCCGCCGCTAATGCGGCAGCGATTTGCCCAACAAATATCGCCAACGGAAAATTCCACGGGCTGATGCAAACGAACACACCGCGAGCATGCCATGACAATTGATTCGATTCCCCGGTCGGACCCGGCAGACTTATAGGCGAAGAAAAAAGTCTGCGCGCCTCAGCCGCGTAATAACGCAAAAAATCTACCGCTTCACGCACTTCTGATTGTGCGTCGGGCAAGGTCTTGCCCGCTTCGCGCATGAGCAAGATAAAGCATTCCGCTCGCTGCGCTTCCAGCAGGTCTCCCGCACGTTGAAGGATTTCTGCGCGCTTCGATGCAGGTGTTGCACCCCATACCGTAGAAGCTTGCTGCGCCACAGTAAGCGCTGCGTTCACATCGTCAAATTTGGCCTCGATAACGTCGCCTATTTTGCGCCGGTGGTCTGCAGGATCGGTCACTGTCCGCGCTACGCCTGTGGGTGATTTTCTATTGACCAGCGGCGCTGCAGACCATAGCTTTGATTGAGACAAGGCAGCTATTTCCTGCTGCAGCTTTTTAAGCCCGGATTTATCGGTAAAACTGAGACCGACTGAATTATTTCTTTCCGGCAAAAATAAATCTTGCGGTAAGGGAATGCGCGGATTAGGGATGCTCGACAAGGCCAATACCGACGCAACAGGATCGGCGACGACATTTTCTACCGGCGCATTTTCATCGGCGATACGATTCACAAAAGAAGTGTTCGCCCCGTTTTCCAGAAGGCGACGAACAAGGTAGGGCAATAAATCTGCATGCGCGCCGACCGGCGCATACACGCGACAAGCGAGACCCGGCTGCTTCAATACTTCGTCGTGCAGCGCCTCGCCCATGCCATGCAAGCGTTGAAATTCAAAATCGCGGCGCTGCCCCGCTTTTTCCAAAATATAAGCCACCGTGTGTGCATTGTGCGTGGCGAACTGCGCATAAAACGCCTGCTGATTTTGCAGCAGCGCGTTGGCACAAGCGAGATATGCGAGGTCGGTCGAAGCTTTGCGCGTATAGACCGGATAACCGGCCAAGCCTTGCACTTGTGCGCGTTTGATTTCCGTATCCCAATATGCGCCCTTGACCAAACGCACCGGAATACGTTTGCCATTTTGTTTGGCGACATGTTCGAGCAAGGCAATCACATGCGGTGCGCGCTTTTGATACGCTTGCACGGCGAGACCGAAGCCTTGCCAATCGGCCAATGTTGCATGGTTAAAAACTTCAATGAATTCAATTAGTTGCAAATCAAGCCGTTCGGCTTCTTCGGCATCCAAGGTCAAGCCGATTCCTGCCGCGCGTGCTTGTTGCGCCAAAGCTAAAACTTTTGGTGTGAGTTCTTTTATGACGCGATTTTTTTGCAGCGGCTCGAAGCGCGGATGCAAAGCGGAAAGCTTGATGGAAATGCTCGGCGCGGAAAAAATATCCTTCACTGACGAATTTTTTTTGGCCAGAGTTGAAATGGCTTTCTGATACGCGACAAAATATTTATCCGCGTCGTCGCGGCCTAACGCTGCTTCGCCGAGCATGTCGAATGAATAACGATATTGGTCATACGGCGCTTTGCGGCTGCGCGCGATCGCGCTTTCAATGTCGGCACCCATGACGAATTGTTCCGCCATGATGCCCATGGCAGCGCGTAGCGCTTGTCGCGCAACCGGTTCGGTGAGCCGGGTAAAAAGTCTTTCTGCCTGTTGTAAGGCATTTTTTTCGACCGGCATATCGGCCGCCAGACGCCCGGCCAGCAACATGCCCCACGTGGAGGCATTCACCAACCATGAATCGCTGCGGCCGACATGCTGTTGCCAATTGCCTTGGGAGAATTTGTCGCGGATCAACGCATCGGCGGTAGCCGCGTCGGGAATACGCAGCAGCGCTTCAGCCACGCACATGAGCAGCACGCCTTCGCGCGTGGATAAATCGTATTGATGCAGGAAGGCTTCGATGCCGGCATTTTTTTGGCTACGCACCGCACGCACTAAATCTGCAGCCCGCGCGGAAATGCGCTTACTGGTATCAGCATCGGCATGCGCCGTAGCAAGCAGCTTATTTACGCATTCAGTTTCATCGGCAAGTAATGCCGTATCGATATTCGCATGCAGTTGTTGTAGGTTTTCTGCCGCTACCATCAGATACCTCTCGTCGATAGAAAATCAGGTTTCCTCTGTCGCCTGCTTGCGTACTTCGACCATATCCACTTCAGCCACTTTGGCGATCAAATTTTCCAACTCGCCGCCGGGCATCGCGCCGGGCTGGGCAAACAAAATAATTTTTTCGCGGAACACCATCAGCGTGGGGATTGAGCGTATCTGAAAATGTCCGGCTAATTCCTGCTCTTCGTCGGTGTTAATTTTGGCAAACACCACGCCCGGATGCTTTTCCGAGGTTTGCTCGAATATCGGCGCGAAGCCAACGCACGGCCCGCACCACGGCGCCCAGAAATCCACGATGACGGTGTCGTGGTTGCTAATGACATCGTCAAAATTATCTTTGGTTAACTCCAGAGTAGCCATTACCCATTCCTTATCGTATGAATTGAAAAATTATTTATTTATTGCCGCGCCCCAAGCGCCTTCAAAAAAACGGGAATCCATCGGTTTGCGGGAGCGGGCAGCGAGTTCGCGCGTTTTATAATCACCTTCCAGAATCTCCGCGTCAGCTTGGTAACCCGCAGCAATCATCGCCATCGGCGTAAATGTTGCCGGTATGAAAAACGCTGTACGCAATTTGGCGGCGTCGAAGCCGCCCATCTGATGCGCGACCAAACCTAAGGCTTCCGCCTCTAGCACCAGCGCCATGCTTGCTGCGCCGGTGTCGTGTTGCGCCCAGCGATTTTCGCTCGCATTGTGATCGAACAAGGTGTTGGCGATGGAGGCAAATAAAAGCGGCGCATTTTTCACCCATTTCTGGTTCGCTTCGCCGAGGCAGGCAAATGCTTTTTCCCACGCGTCCAAGTCGCTTTGTTTGTCCCACACGATATAACGCCATGGCTCATCCCCGAAACACGACGGTGCCCAGCGCGCCGCTTCCAGCATCGAAATAATTTGTGCGCGGCTGACTTTTTTGTTTGTATCGAATGCGCGCGGGCTCCAGCGATTGGCCAGCAGGTCGTGGATAGGATGCAGGGTTTGCGCAGGTTTGATCATCTTTTTGCTTCCTAGTTTTTAACCACAAGTATGGCGCCGATTATCAACATGATAACGCCGGCGACACGCCAGAAATTCATCGGATTATGCGGAAAGCCCAACACGCCGAAATGATCAAGGATGAGTGAAGTCAGCAATTGCCCCGCAATGATGATGGCGAAAAAAGTCGCCGAGCCGAGCTTGGGTCCGGCCAAAATCGCCGACATGATATAGAGCTGCCCGATGATGCCGCCCCACCACGCCCACGCCGGGGCTTTGGCTAGCATAGCGCCGGTCGGTAACGGTACACGCATCGCCGCTGCCATCAGCGCCAGCGCCACCATGCCCACGGCAAAGTTAGTCAGCGCGCCCCACAGCGGATGGCCGAGCGCTTCGCGCATCTGTCCGTTCATGGCGACCTGGAAAGGCAGCGCCAATCCGACGAAAATAGTTAATGCCAAATAAAAGTAGTTCATCAAGTTTCCACATTAATGCTGGTGTTAATTGTAGGCGCTTTATTTCGGAGGGGATAGTTCGGGGATAGTTCGGAAATAGTTGAACTAAAAAACGCGATCATGTGATCGCGCCTGGATTGACGCCAACCATGAATTTATTTTTTGTCTATGCTGAAAGGGCCGGGACCGCGGGCAAATATCAACACCATGCCGCCCATGATGGCGAGGTTTTTCAAGAAATGGATCATTTGACCTTGCGCTTCTGCAGCCGGTAGGCCCCAGAACGCATGAAAAATAAGCGTGGTGGGAATCAGGAAAAGAAAAATGGCTAACGCCGCCCAGCGCGCTTTCCAACCCAGCAAAACCAACAGCCCTCCGCCTAATTCAATCAATATGGCACCCACCAGCAATACCTGGGTCATAGGCAAACCTTTACTCGCCATGTAGCCAGCCGTGGCGGCAAATCCGGTGACCTTGCCGAAGCCGGAAACAATAAAAATTAGGGCCAGTAGCACGCGGCCAACTAAAGGGGCTATTTGGTGAATAGTGTTCATAGCAAGCTCCTGGGTTGTTGTAAATATTATATTACGCCATATCGAACAATAAAAATTCCGCTGAGTCTTGGGCGCTGAATGTCAGCAAGTTTTCGTTGTGGATTTTCGCGCCGTCGCCTTGCTGCAAAGCTTGTCCATTCACCCCGGCACTGCCGCGCACGATATGCACGTACGCCGAACGCCCCGCGG
>JAYVGF010000079.1:0-2943 GCA_043772415.1 Betaproteobacteria bacterium | reverse complement strand
AAGCTCGTCTTTGTTAGGCTAGTTACCCACCAATTTTCTCAATTCGAGCATTTTTTCATTGACACGGCTCGCCTCCCTAAGCTCTAGCACGTAGTCACCACAAGACGGGCAGTAATCGGCTTTTACTTTCGGGATGATAATAGTCACCCCTTTATAGGTGTGGGTCAGATCCCGTGTATCCGGCCCAAGCTGGGCGCGTCCGCAAGTTGGGCATTTCATGTTTTGTTTTCCATAAGGCTCTCAGCTGGAAATGCTTGAAAGTACAGTGCAAAAAAACTAACGTAAATGACGATTCATTGTGTACCTGCTAATATATTTCACTAATGGTGTCGCAAATGTGGAGTTTTATCACGAATCGTGGCACTCTAAAATTTAACAGTGACACAGTAGGTGAAAATCATCTTTTAAATCAACGGCTGATTTTTCAACAATGATGTCACCGTACAAGGCAAATTAATCAAATAGTTATGGTGCATGCGGCCATTTGAGAAGCGCATAAATTTTTATGGGAGCGGTCATGCAATCAACCTCGCTGGCACTAGTCACAAGCAGGGATAAAAAAAATAGCCGGGTTAACCTGAAAACTTTATATGTGTCATTGCTTTTAACAGCCGCTCTGGCAAGTTGCGGCGGTGGAGGCGGAACGGGTGCGCCCCCTCCTTTACCTACCCCAACTCCTACGCCACCGCCCGCCACGAGTTTGCAACTGTCATGTGCCGCTTCGACTGATGGCCTGGCTACGCTGGGCGATGCTTCGACTAGCGCGGGTAAGGTGGTTGGTCTTGCAGTGCTGGGATGTCAAGCGCCGCCCCGTTCAATCAGGTGGACGCAAATTTCCGGTGCACCAGCCCCCATTTATGCAGACAAAATGCAGGCGATGAATTTCCAGCCCGATACGGCCGGTGCTTATACCTTTCAGGCTGAGGTGGTGGATTCGACAGGTGTTACCCGGATCAGGCAATTATCGGTAAATGTGAGCGCGCCGTCTGCAGCCAGCAGCATTCGGGTGAAACAAGACCAATACGTTTATGGCGGAAGCGACGTTTCCTTGCGCGCCTGGACTACGCTGGCAACAGGCCAATCGGTTTCGTCCATTGTCTGGACGCAAGTTGAAGGCCCCCCGGTTGAGTTGAAGGTTTCAACCGGCGACCCGAAGCTTATGCAGTTAGTCGCCCCAAAAAACCTGACTCAAGATGCTTACCTGAAATTCCGCGCTACGCTTACAACAACAGGCGGGGCAACCGATAGCGACGATGTACACGTTGTAGTGGCGCCCAAAAACAACCTCGCACCAATCAGCCCCTCAGCGCTGTTCGACGGCATCAAGGTTTCGCCGGTTCATGCATATAAAGGAACCAGCCCTTACGCGGGGATACTGGCTTCTTGCGTGTATGATACGTCGCTTTTTTATGCCAATTCAACATCCAACAATCTTTGCCCATTCAGCAAGCTCCCATTGATAGGCCAGACGGCAGGCGGCAGCGTGCCTACGGTCGAACAAGTGATGAATCAGGTACTGGTGTCACATGACTGGATGGGGGCGAATTTTGAAAACTTTCTCAAGAGCCACGATGCCAATGGCGATTTTCGCCGCCTACTCGGTAGCGTAACCGCGGTGGTTATCGGGTCGCATGTGCGGCCGTCGTTTTATTTTGTCGGCACCGGCGCGATCTATTTGGACGCAGAAAATTTCTGGCTAACGCCCGATGAGCGCGACGTCGTCAATGAAGCACCGGATTTTCGAGCATCGTTTGGTAATGAATTGCAGTATGAGCTTCTGTGGCGCTACACCCTGAATAACCAACGAACCACGGTATTTTTTTCACGCGCCAGCCGTATTTCGCGCAGCGCGGACTACTTGCCGTTTGAGATTTCATGGCTGTTGTACCACGAACTTGCACACGCCAATGATTTCCTGTCGAGCAACCAGCGCTCATCGCTGCTCTTGCAAACCAATACCCTCGATACATATTTGGCCGCTTCAAGCGGCTCGCAAGCTTTAACGGCGCAGTACCCGTTAGCCTCTTCGGAAATGGCGGATTTGGCCAAGGTCAGGTTTAGAGGCGAGCCGGCGACGGCGTTGCAGAAATCATATACACCAGCAACGGTTGCCGGCTTTTTTGCTCCCGACCGCGCGACCGACGATTATAGCTATACCTCCCAGTTCGAAGATTTCGCCTTACTTTTTGAAGAGTTCATGTTGTTGCATCGACAGAACATCCGCCGCGATGTGGCGGTGACAGGGCCCATTACCCCAACCACAACAGGTGATAACTTACTGGTCACTTGGGGGCAGCGTAGCAGGGCAACTGAAGCTTCGATCAAGCCGCGCGTAAAAACCGTTCTGCAACAAATGGCGCCCTGGGTGGATCCTAATATCGTTGACATGCTCGGCGCGCCCATTCCTATGCGCGTGGGGCAAAGCTGGAATTCCAATCTGGTTTTACAGGGCATCCCCGGCAAAAGTTTCGGCATAGAAATGATAAGAAGCAATGAAGATGATCTGCGCGGGGCACAGCAGCGCTTTCGCGAAACGATCCAAGCACACGACTTGCGGGAAGCAGCAATCAGTAAATTACGCAAAGCAGGTGCAGGGCGTCAAACGAACTAATTGACTTACCAAGGAGGCAGCATGTATCGCGGAATTTCGGTATTGGTAACGGTGTTTCTGGCTTGTGCTTTGACCGCTTGCGAAGTGCGCATCTCCGACCCCAGTAAATTAAAGGCTGGCCAATCCACTGGCTTTGACGTACGCGATGTGTATGGCAAACCGAGCAGCGAATGGAAAGAGCCGGATGGCGGCACGGTGTGGATGTTTGTTAAGGGCCCGATGGGTTATCAGACTTACAAGGCCACCATCGGCTCGGACAATGTGTTGAAGTCGATGGAGCAAGTGTTGAGCGATGCGTATTTCGCCAAGGTACAAAAAGGTATGTCGATGAT
>JAYVGF010000078.1:0-8111 GCA_043772415.1 Betaproteobacteria bacterium | reverse complement strand
TGCTGCTTTGATGTTGCCGCCATTACCTAACTCTTTGCGCACTTCTGGCTCCAGCGACGATGCGCTGGCCAATACCTTGGAACCGGTGCTGTCGATAATCTGCGCATAAATATGCGTATTGGTGCGATGAATGGAAAGACGCAATGCTTTCAATTCTGCAATCTTGCACCGGGTCGGTTTGGCCCTGCGTAAACGCGCTTGTGTTTTGTCTATCATGCTGTGCCTCGATTACTTCTTCTTGGTTTCTTTAAGGGTGATCTGCTCGTCGGAATAACGTACGCCCTTGCCTTTGTACGGCTCAGGCGGACGGTACGCGCGAACTTCTGCAGCAACCTGCCCAACCAATTGCTTATCAATACCTTTAATCAGGATTTCCGTCTGTGTCGGCGTCTCAGCCTTCACGCCTTCGGGCATCTTGTGCACAACAGGGTGGGAAAAACCCAAGGTCAAATTCAATGCTGCGCCCTGAGCTTGTGCGCGGTAACCCACGCCAACCAACATCAGTTTTTTCTCAAAACCTTTGGTCACGCCTTGCACCATATTGGCAAGCAAAGCGCGCGCGGTTCCCGACATAGCGTTCGCTTGCTGGGAATCGTTGATCGGGATGAAGGTCAACTTGCCGTCGTCTTTTTTAACGGTGACGTCGGCATTAATCATGCGCTTCAATGTGCCTAATGGTCCTTTAACGGACACTTCACCCGAAGCGATATTCACTTCGACTTTATCGGGTATGACTACTGGACTTTTTCCTATACGTGACATATTTCCTCCGTTATGCCACGATGCACAGCACTTCGCCACCCACGCCGGAGGCGCGAGCGCGGCGGTCGGTCATCACGCCTTTGGAAGTGGAAACAATCGCTACACCCAAACCGTTCATCACGTTAGGAATGTCGCCGCTGGCTTTGTAAATACGCAAACCGGGACGGCTGACGCGTTCGATTTTTTCGATGACTGGACGGCCGGCGTAATACTTCAAGCCGATTTCCAGCACGGGTTTGTTATCTTCTGCCTTGACGCTAAAACCGTCGATATAGCCTTCGTCTTTTAACACTTGGGCAATCGCTTGCTTCAGTTTAGACGCGGGCATCATTACCGAAACCTTTTCCGCTTGCTGTGCATTGCGGATACGGGTCAACATGTCGGCGATTGGATCACTCATACTCATATTATTGTCTCCTACCAGCTTGCCTTGACGATGCCGGGAATTTCACCGCGCATTGCGATATCACGCAACTTGCTGCGACCGAGACCAAATTTGCTATAAACGCCACGAGGGCGGCCTGTTAATGCGCAACGATTGCGCAGACGTACCGGACTGGAATTACGCGGCAGCGCTTGAAAGCGCATGCGAGCAGCGTAACGCTCTTCGTCAGACAATTTAGGATTGTTCATCAGCGCAATTAATTCAGCACGCTTGGCGGCGAATTTTTTTACGGTTACGCGACGCTTCAGGTCGCGGTTGATCAGAGCAACTTTAGCCACTGGGACCTCAATTCTTGAAAGGAAATTTGAAAGCTGCCAAGAGTGCGCGGCCTTCAGCGTCGGTTTTTGCAGTCGTGGTCAAAGTAATGTTCATGCCACGCAATGCGTCAATTTTGTCGTATTCGATTTCCGGGAAAATGATTTGTTCTTTCACGCCCATGTTGTAGTTACCACGGCCGTCAAATGATTTACCCGAGATACCACGGAAGTCGCGAATACGCGGTATGGCGATGGTCACCAAGCGATCTAGAAACTCGTACATACGCGCCTGGCGCAAAGTCACCTTGCAGCCGATAGGATAGTTGTCGCGGATTTTGAAACCGGCGATGGATTTTTTCGACATGGTGACTACTGGTTTTTGACCGGCGATTTTTTGCATGTCAGAAACAGCGTGCTCCATGACTTTCTTGTCCGCCACTGCTTCACCCACACCCATGTTCAGGGTGATCTTGGTGATGCGCGGGACTTCCATCAGGGATTTGTAACCAAACTGCTCGACGAGCTGTTTGACGACGGTGTCTTTGTAATAAGTATGTAGGCGGCTCATATTCTATTCTCAGGCGTCAACGGTTTCGCCGCTGGATTTGAATACGCGAACCTTACGTCCGTCTGCAAGCACTTTGCAGCCGACGCGATCCGCTTTTTTCGCAGCAGCGTTGTAGAGGGCAATATTGGAAATATGTATCGGCATTTCCTTTTCGATAATGCCGCCGGGCGTACCCTTCATCGGGTTAGGTTTGGCGTGTTTTTTTACCTTGTTGATGCCTTCGACCAACACACGGTCGTATTCACCCACCAGCAACACGGCGCCGCGCTTGCCTTTATCTTTTCCGGTAATGACGATGACATTGTCACCTTTGCGAATTTTTTGCATATTGGATCCTTAGAGCACTTCTGGCGCCAAAGAAACGATTTTCATAAATCGTTCCGTGCGCAGCTCGCGCGTCACTGGCCCGAAGATGCGGGTGCCGATCGGCTCTAGCTTGTTGTTCAATAGTACGGCGGCGTTGCCGTCGAATTTAATCAAGGAGCCATCGCTGCGACGCACGCCTTTGGCGGTACGCACAACCACTGCGCTATGCACTTCGCCTTTTTTAACGCGGCCGCGTGGCGCAGCAGACTTGATGCTGACCTTGATGATGTCGCCGACGTTAGCGTAGCGACGCTTGGAGCCACCCAATACCTTGATGCACATAACAGTACGTGCGCCGGTATTGTCGGCAATATCCAATATGGATTGCATTTGAATCATTTTTTTACTCTCTCCAACTTGATTGTCAGGCCAGCTTGCGCTGGACATCCAACAGTCAGTTTTGGAACCCGTAGGGTTAAGGCGCAGCCCGAAAATAAGACCGCACCGGGGAAAATGAAATTATAGCCCGTTTTACTACTTACCCGCAACTACATTACGCAGCGCGGGACTTTTCCAGCAATTTTGTGACTTGCCATGCCTTGGTCTTGGAGATCGGGCGGCACTCCTGAATTTCCACCAAATCGCCGATATGCACGTCGGCATTGATATTGTGTGCATGGTATTTCTTGCTGCGACGGACAAACTTGCCGATAACGGGGTGCGCCACACGACGCTCCACTTCAACCGTGACGGTCAATTGCATTTTGTCGCTGGTAACACGTCCCGTCAGGGTGCGGATTACTTTGTTGGATTCAGCCATATTAATTTCCCTTCTGCGCGAGCAAAGTACGAATGCGCGCGATGTTACGGCGATTTTTTTTCAGCTCGCTGGTATTGGTCATTTGTTGCGTGGCAAGCTGCATGCGGGCATTGAATTGAGCTTTGAGTATAGACATAAGCTCTTGATTTAATTCAGATTTTCCCATTGCGTTTAGCTTGTTTTTGGTATCGGTCAGTTTCATAATCATTATCCCAATTGGCGTATTACAAATCTGGTTTCGATAGGTAACTTTGCCGCTGCCAGCGCGAATGCTTCGCGTGCCAGCGCTTCGTTCACACCGTCCATCTCGTATAACACTTTACCTGGTTGAATTTCAGCGACGAAATATTCCGGGCTACCTTTACCGTTACCCATGCGAACTTCAGCAGGCTTTTTGGAAATCGGCTTGTCCGGGAATATGCGAATCCAGATGCGTCCACCGCGCTTGATGTGGCGCGTCATGGCGCGACGGGCGGCTTCGATCTGGCGCGCGGTCAAACGACCACGGCCGACGGCCTTAAGTCCGAATTCGCCGAAACTGACTTTGGCACCGCGTGTCGCCACGCCGGTGTTACGGCCCTTTTGTTCCTTGCGGTATTTACGTCTAGCTGGTTGCAGCATTTTTCACTCCTGGCTTTCTAGGCTTACGTTCTGCTTGCTCAGGCACGGCGGGCGCGGCTACGGGCTGTTCGCCACGGCCAAGTATCTCACCCTTGAATACCAATACTTTCACACCGATGATGCCGTAGGTGGTTTTGGCTTCTGAGAAACCATAATCAATATCGGCGCGCAGGGTATGCAATGGCACACGGCCTTCGCGATACCATTCGGTCCGCGCAATTTCGATACCGTTCAAACGACCGGCGCTGGTGATCTTGATACCTTGCGCGCCGAGGCGCATAGCATTTTGCATCGAGCGTTTCATCGCACGGCGGAACATCACGCGTTTTTCCAACTGCGAAGTAATACCGTCGGCAATAATTTGCGCGTCGATTTCCGGCTTGCGGATTTCTTCGATGTTCACGTGTACTGGAACACCCATCAACTTTTGTAAGGCGCTGCGGAGCTTCTCAATATCTTCACCTTTTTTACCGATGACGATACCGGGGCGCGCACTGTAAATGGTGATCTTGGCATTCTTGGCAGGACGCTCAATCACAATCTTACCGACCGCAGCCTGGCTTAATTTTTTCTTCAAGTAGTCACGGACTTTGATGTCTTCCAGCAACATACCGGCGAAATTTTTGGTGTTGGAGTACCACTTCGAGGTCCAGTTTTTCTGAACAGCAAGGCGGAAACCAATTGGATGTATTTTCTGTCCCATAGCGTTCCTTAGTCTCCGACCGTCACATAAATGTGACAAGTAGGTTTGATGATCTGGTTGCCACGGCCCTTAGCGCGAGCGGTGAAGCGCTTGAGTACGGGACCCTTTTCGACATAAATCGTCGAGACCTTCAAGGTGTCAATATCAGCACCTTCGTTGTGCTCGGCATTGGCGATAGCTGACTCGAGCACTTTCTTGATGATAGTCGCACCCTTCTTCGGGTTGAACGTCAAAATGTCGAGCGCTTGATCCACTTTTTTGCCACGGATAAGGTCAGCTACCAAACGACCTTTTTGCGCAGAAAGTCTTACACCGATTAATTTAGCATTTACATTCATGATCAGCCTTTCTTCGCTTGAGCAGGCTTAGGCGCAGCGACTTTTTTATCGGCCGCATGGCCTTTGAAAGTGCGCGTCATGGAAAATTCGCCAAGCTTATGACCGACCATGTTTTCAGAAACATAAACCGGAATATGCTGCTTGCCGTTATGCACTGCAATCGTCAGGCCAACAAAGTCCGGCAACACAGTTGAACGACGCGACCATGTTTTAATTGGGCGCTTATCTTTGGTGGCAATAGCTGCCTCTACTTTTTTCAGTAGATGCCCGTCGATAAACGGGCCTTTTTTAATTGAACGTGGCATGGACTACCCTCACTTAGCTAAATGACGACGGCGAACTATCATGCCGCTCGTGCGTTTGTTGCGTCGGGTTTTGAGGCCCTTAGCTGGCTGACCCCAAGGCGACACTGGGTGGTGACGTCCGCCACCGCCGTTGCCGCGACCGCCCATCGGGTGATCGACCGGGTTCATGTTGATAGCGCGTACGGTAGGACGCCAACCGCGCCAACGGTTCGCACCAGCTTTACCGATCACGCGCAGGTTGTGTTCTGAATTACCGACTTCACCGATCGTTGCGCGGCAATCAACGTGGACTTTACGAATCTCGCCTGAGCGCAAACGTAATTGCGCGTAGCTGCCTTCGCGTGCCAATAACTGTACCGAGGTACCGGCTGAACGGGCGATTTGCGCGCCTTTGCCTGGCAACATTTCGATGCAATGTATCGTGCTACCGACCGGGATGTTGCGCAATGGCAAGCAATTGCCCGGCTTGATCGGCGCTTCCGAACCGTTAAACAATTGCGTACCAGGCACGACGCCTTTAGGTGCAATGATGTAACGACGCTCGCCGTCTGCATATAACAACAACGCCAAGTGCGCGCTACGGTTAGGATCGTATTCAAGACGCTCAACTTTTGCTGGAATCGCATCTTTGTTGCGCTTGAAATCAACCAAACGGTAATGCTGTTTGTGTCCGCCACCGTGGTGACGGGTGGTGATGTGACCGCTGTGGTTACGACCGGCTTTGCGCGATTGGCTTTCGACCAAGGCGGCAACGGGCGGGCCTTTGTGTAAATGCGGGCTGGTCAGTCGTACTACTGCACGACGGCCGGGGGAAGTTGGTTTTAATCTGACTAATGGCATGATTTATCCTTTACTGGCCAGCGGTGAAGTCAATTTGCTGACCGGGAGCAAGGCAGATGTACGCTTTTTTGTAACCGCCTCGTGTACCGACTGAACGGCCTTTGCGCTTGGTTTTGCCGCTGGTGTTCAGCACTTGTACGCTTTGTACTTGCACTTTGAACAACAACTCAACCGCCGCTTTAATTTCTGGCTTGGTCGCATCGGGCGCAACACGGAAAATAATCTGTTCGTGTTTTTCCGCAACGTAAGTGCTTTTCTCCGACACCAAAGGTGCCTGGATAATTATCATCAAACGTTCTGGATTAAATTTTTGCGTGGCGGCGTTCATACCAGCACCTCTTCCATTTTCTTCATGGCGCTTTTGGTCATCAACACATGCGGAAAGCGAATCAGATTCACTGGATCAGCATGCGCAACATCCAACACCAATACATGCGGCAAGTTACGCGAGGACAAGAAAAGATTTTCGTCCACGCTATCAATCAAAATCAACACACTCTCCAGACCCATGCCTTTGAGCTTGGCAGCCAACAGTTTGGTCTTCGGTGCGTCGAGGCTGAATTGATCAACAATTTTCAAACGATCTTCGCGCACCAGTTGCGACAGGATGGAAGCCATACCCGCGCGGTGCATTTTCTTGTTCACTTTTTGGGTGAAGTTTTCGTCTGGGCTATTCGGGAATATCTTACCGCCGCCGCGCCACAATGGGCTGGACGCCATACCGGCACGCGCACGGCCGGTACCTTTTTGCGCCCATGGCTTGCGCGTGGATTTCGCTACTTCGCTACGACCTTTTTGCGCGCGGTTACCCGAGCGTGCATTGGCTTGATAAGCAATGACCAACTGGTGAATCAGCGCTTCGTTATACTCGCGACCGAACAATTCGTCCGATGCGGCTACTGATGACGTTGACAGACCTTTGTCGTTAATGAGTTTGAGTTCCATTACGCACCTGCCTTCACTGCGGGACGCACGACCACATGGCCGCCTGGCGAGCCAGGGATTGCGCCTTTGATCAACAGCAAGCTGCGCGCAGCGTCGATGCGGATGATTTCGAGATTCTGTGTGGTACGCTGATCGTCACCCAAGTGTCCGGCCATACGCTTACCCGGAAACACACGACCCGGATCCTGCGCCATACCGATAGAACCGGCAGAGTTATGCGAACGCGAGTTACCGTGTGATGCACGGTTGGAGCTGAAATGGTGGCGTTTAATTGCGCCTTGAAAGCCTTTACCGATAGTCGTACCGGTAACGTCCACTTTCTGACCGACTTGGAAAATGTCCACGGTAATTTTTGCGGCTGGCGCAAATTTAGCGGCTTCTTCCACGCTGATAGGGAATTCGCCGAGCAGAGTACCGGCTTCCACACCCGCTTTAGCGTAGTGACCTGCAACAGCCTTGGTCACGCGGCTTGCGCGACGTGTACCGAAAGCCACTTGCACGGAAGAGTAACCGTCAACAGCGGGGGTTTTAATTTGAGTCACGCGATTATCGGACACGTCCACGACAGTTACCGGAATGGAATCACCATCCGCAGTAAAAACGCGAGTCATGCCGATCTTGCGACCGAGCAATCCTAAAGTCATATCTTCTTTCCTCTTACAAGGTGCCGACTACAATTGGCCGGCAATTTAATTTATAAAAACATTTGGCGCAAAAACGCCGTACTACAAAATTACAACTTAATTTCTACGTCCACACCTGCTGGCAAATCCAGCTTCATCAGCGCATCAACGGTCTTGTCTGTTGGGTCGACAATGTCCATCAAACGCAAATGGGTACGAATTTCAAACTGGTCACGCGAGGTTTTATTGACGTGCGGTGAACGCAATACGTCAAAACGCTCGATACGTGTGGGCAAAGGAACTGGGCCTTTTACTACGGCGCCAGTGCGCTTGGCCGTCTCGACGATTTCCAAAGCGGATTGGTCGATCAGACGGTGATCAAACGCCTTGAGGCGTATGCGAATTTTAGAATGCGTAGCGGCTGTTGCCATAAACTTCTTTCGTTACTAAGTGTTTGATTACAATGAACTATTTACTATTTATTCAATAACCTTTGCCACCACACCAGCGCCTACGGTACGGCCACCTTCGCGGATAGCAAAGCGCAAGCCGTCTTCCATCGCAATCGGGGCGATGAG
>JAYVGF010000077.1:0-5837 GCA_043772415.1 Betaproteobacteria bacterium | reverse complement strand
GTAAATTCGTTTTTGTGACGGCATGACACCAACTCATCGACAAACTTGTTGCTCTTGTCGATTTGCGCGTTAGCCTGCGCGATGATGAATTTGCTTTCTTCAATCGCCGACAAATAATCGACTTCCGTGCCGACTTTGCTGTTGGCGACGCGGCGATACGGCGTTTCGATAAAGCCGTAGTCGTTCACGCGTGCATACAAAGCAAGTGAGTTGATCAGACCGATGTTCGGGCCTTCCGGTGTTTCAATCGGGCACACACGGCCATAGTGGGTCGGATGCACGTCGCGCACTTCGAAACCTGCGCGCTCGCGTGTCAAACCGCCCGGTCCCAGCGCCGATACGCGGCGCTTGTGGGTGATTTCCGATAACGGATTGGTTTGGTCCATAAACTGCGACAACTGCGACGAACCGAAAAATTCTTTAATCGCCGCAGAGACTGGCTTAGCGTTAATCAAATCATGCGGCATCAAATTATCCGACTCAGCTTGGCCGAGACGTTCTTTGACAGCGCGCTCAACGCGCACCAGGCCGGAACGGAATTGGTTTTCGGCCAATTCGCCGACGGAACGCACACGACGGTTACCCAAGTGATCGATGTCATCGATTTCGCCGCGGCCGTTTCGCAATTCAACCAGAATTTGAATCACGCGCACGATGTCTTCGTGCGACAAAATCATCGCGCCGGTCAATTCATCGCGACCAACGCGGCGATTGAATTTCATGCGGCCCACCGCCGACAAATCGTAACGGTCTTCGTTGAAGAACAAACCTTGGAACAAAGACTGTACGGCATCTTCGGTCGGCGGCTCGCCGGGACGCATCATGCGGTAAATCGCCACTTTCGCCGCCAATGAATCCGGCGTGTCGTCGATACGCAAGGTCGAAGAAATATACGGCCCGTGGTCGAGGTCGTTGGTGTAAATGGTGTTGATCGTGGTGACGCCAGCTGTGATCAAATTTTCAATCGACGCTTCAGTCAATTCATCATTGGCGTTCATGATGATTTCGCCGCTGGTCTTATCGACGATGGTGTTAGCCAATACGCGGCCAACCAGGAAGTCGGTCGGCACGACTAATTTTTTCAGGCCGGCCGCTTCCATTTCGCGGATGTGCTTGACGGTGATGCGCTTGTCTTTGGCGACGATCTGTTTGCCGGCTTTGGTTTCGATGTCGAAACGTGCGATTTCGCCGCGCATACGCTCGGGGTGCACGTCGAACTCGATGCCCTTTTTGGCGATATGGAAAGTATCGTTGACGTAAAAGCCAGCCAGAATTTGCTCAGGCGTATAACCCAACGCCTTCATCAATATCGTAACCGGCATTTTGCGGCGACGGTCAATACGGAAATATAAATAGTCTTTCGGATCGAATTCAAAATCCAGCCATGAACCGCGGTAAGGAATAATCCGCGCCGAGAACAACAGCTTGCCAGACGAGTGGGTCTTGCCGCGATCGTGCTCGAAGAATACGCCCGGGCTGCGATGCAACTGCGACACGATGACACGTTCGGTGCCGTTGATCACGAATGAACCGTTACGCGTCATGAGTGGAATTTCGCCCATATACACTTCTTGTTCTTTCACTTCTTTCACCGTCGGCTTGGACGCTTCTTTGTCCATGATGGTGAGGCGCACTTTAGCGCGCAGAGGCGAAGCGAAAGTCAGGCCGCGCTGCTGGCATTCGATCACGTCGAACGGCGGCGTGCCCAAGACAAAGCTGACGTAATCCAGCTTGGCGTTGCCCGAATGGCTGCTGATCGGGAACACGGATTGGAAGGCAGCCTGCAAACCTTGCGGCTTGCGCAAATGCGCTGCAACTTCTGCTTGCAAAAATTCTGCGTAAGAATCAAGCTGTGTTGCAAGAAGAAACGGAACTTCCTGCACGCTTGCGCGTTTAGCGAAACTCTTGCGAATACGTTTTTTCTCGGTGAATGAGTAGTTCATAGATTCTCCACGGCCGTGATACATCAGGTAAAGACAGGAATAAACTAATTACTTCTAATTAATTTATTTCTGCCCTCAAAGCGACTCAAAAATCGCCAGCGGGTAAAGGCCGGCGCTTGCGCGCCAGCCTTCGTGCATCAAAATACGATTACTTAACTTCAGCCTTAGCGCCGGCTTCAATCAATTGCTTCAAGATTGCATCTGCGTCAGCTTTCGATACGCCTTCTTTAACTGCTTTAGGCGCGCCGTCCACTAAGTCTTTCGCTTCTTTCAAGCCCAGGCCTGTAATGGTGCGGACGACTTTAATGGTGTTCACTTTGTTGTCGCCAGCGTGGGTCAACATGACGGTGAATTCGGTTTGCTCTTCAGCGGCAGCTGCGCCACCGCCTGCAGCAGCGGGTCCAGCTACTGCTACAGCAGCAGCAGCGGATACGCCGAATTTTTCTTCCATGTCTTTAATCAACTGGGAAAGGTCCAGTACGGTCATGCCTGAGATTGCGTCGAGAATTTCTGCTTTGGATACGGCCATGGTAAAGCTCCTAAAAATTATTCAATAAAATCAATAAGTTATGATGTCTGCTTGGCGTCGCGTACGGCGGCCAATCCACGCACAAATTTGGTCGGCACTTCGTTGAGTGTCTGAACAAACTTGGTGACTGGCGCTTGCATGGTGCCCATCAATTTGGCGATCAGTTCATTACGGCTCGGCATGCTGGCCAATGTCGCGACTTCCTTGGCGGACATCACGGAATTGGCTAGCGCACCGGCTTTGATAACAAACTTATCGTTAGTCTTGGCGAAATCATGCATGACTTTGGCGGCCGCAACGGGGTCGTCCGAAATGCCGTACACCAGCGGACCGACCATTTTGTCGGACAGCGCAGCGAACGGCGTGTCGACAACTGCGCGACGTGCCAAAGTATTTTTCAGTACGTGAAAGTACACGTTGGCGCCACGGGCTTTCGCGCGCAGAACCGTCATGTCGCTCACTTGCAGACCACGAAACTCAGCGAGGATGATCGACTGGGCGCCCTTAACCTGCTGGGACACTTCGGCGACTACTGCTTTTTTCTCATCGAGATTGAGACTCAAGGTCTTGCTCCTTCGTTTATGGTGTCAACAATAAAAATTTATTGTCTCCACCGTTTCAATACAGCGACCTTGCGTCAGAATTTTTTCAGCCATTTGCATGACCGTTGAAACCTGATTGGGGCGCGCCATCTGCGTAGGGTCCTTAAGCGCAAGACTGAGGAGTGAGTTTCTCTTCCATCGCCATGTCTTTTTGCTGCCGGCATTAAATCCTTACGGATGCCTACGGTCTTTGATAACCTGCCGCACAAATAACATCATTCATGCGCCAGCCCAAAGCCCTGCTTCCTTTCGGAAGCGCGCATCTCCGCGCAAGCGCGGAGACACAAAAATAGTTTTACTGCTGTGCTTGCGCGGTCAGACTGGTCTGATCGATGCGCACGCCGACGCCCATGGTGCTGGAGACGGAAATCTTTTTCAGGAACACGCCTTTGGATGTTGCCGGCTTGGCTTTATTCAGCGCGCCGATCAATGCCATCAAGTTTTCCTGCAATGCATCGACCGGGAAGGACGCGCGGCCGATAGTACATTGCACGATGCCGCCCTTGTCGGTACGGTATTGCACTTGACCGGCTTTGGCGTTTTTCACCGCTTCAGCAGGATTGGCCGACACGGTGCCGACTTTCGGGTTAGGCATCAAACCGCGGGGGCCCAGAATCTGACCGAGTTGACCGACGATACGCATCGCGTCCGGCGTAGCCACGACGATGTCGAAATCCATGAAGCCGGCTTTCACTTTTTCCGCCAAGTCTTCAAAACCAACGATATCTGCACCGGCGGCTTTCGCAGCTTCGGCGTTTGCGCCTTGCGCGAACACGGCAACACGTACCGTTTTACCCGTACCGCGCGGCATCACGACGGAACCGCGTACGGTCTGGTCAGATTTTTTCGCATCGACGCCGAGGTTAATCGCGATATCGACGGACTCGTCGAATTTTGCGTTGGCGGTTTTTTTGATAATTTCCAGCGCAGCCGGAACAGCGTACAGCTTGGTTGGATCAACCAATGCGCGCAGGGCTTTAGTACGTTTAGTCAGCTTGCTCATTTTACGCCCTCCACATCGATACCAATACTGCGTGCGCTACCGGCGATGGTGCGTACAGCAGCATCCATATTTGCTGCAGTGAGGTCAGGCATTTTTAGTGTCGCGATATCTTCTGCTTGTTGGCGGGTAAGTTTGCCAACTTTTACGGTGTGCGGTGTAGGGCTGCCTTTAGTAATCTTGGCTGCCTTCTTGATCAGAATAGTCGCCGGAGGCGTTTTCATCACGAACGTGAAGCTCTTGTCCGCGAATGCCGTGATCACAACCGGAATCGGTAAGCCCGGCTCGACGCCTTGGGTTTGCGCGTTAAACGCTTTACAGAATTCCATAATATTCAAACCGCGCTGACCCAACGCAGGTCCAATAGGTGGACTCGGATTGGCCTTACCAGCGGGCACTTGCAACTTGATGTAGCCGACGATTTTTTTCGCCATGATGTCTCCTTGTGGGTGGTAGCGGGCGCTGGTTTTACAACGCCCTCCCCGGTTAATTAAAGGATGAAGGATGAAGGCGGAAGGATGAAACAAACCCATCGAATGAGTAAATTTCCACCCTGCTTTCTTCTATTTCCAACTTCCCACTACTTTATTTATTGCTTACTACTTCAAACTTCCTACTTTTTTCATCCTTCAGCCTTCCGCCTTCATCCTTGCTTTTCTACTACGCTTTTTCTACTTGGCCGAAATCTAGTTCGACTGGTGTAGAGCGACCGAAAATCAGCACCGATACGCGGATTTTGCTTTTGTCATAATTGACTTCTTCTACATTGCCGTTGAAGTCGGTGAACGGGCCTTCGGTGACGCGCACGCTCTCGCCCACTTCAAACAATACTTTCGGCTTCGGCTTTTCGACGCCTTCTTGCACTTGATGCATGATGTTGGCGACTTCTTTTTCGCTGATCGGTGTTGGCTTGGTCGAGGTGCCGCCGATGAAGCCGGTCACCTTGGGGGTGCTTTTCACCAAATGCCAGGTCTCGTCGGTCATTTCCATTTGCACCAGTACGTAGCCAGGGAAAAATTTGCGCTCGGAAATGCTTTTTTGTCCGGCTTTCATTTCCACGACTTCTTCCACCGGCACTAATACTTCACCGAATTTATCTTTGCTCTCGGAACGGGCAATGCGCTCGATCAACGCACGCTGTACGCTTTTTTCAAAGCCCGAATAAGCATGAACCACATACCAGCGCATACTCATTCTCCGCCTCCCATCAATCTGCTGACCAGCCATGTCAAGCTGCCGTCAACCAAGAACATGAATATTGCCATCAGCGTAACGAGAACAAATACTACTGAAGTGGTTTGCATGGTTTCTTTTTGCGTCGGCCACACTACTTTAGTGGCTTCGGTCCATGATTCTTTGGCGAAGACAAAAAAATCTTTGCCCGGCTGCGACAACCATGCGACTGCCGCGCCAGCGCCTACGCCCGCCAAAATTGCCAGCAGCCTAACGACATCCGGCTGCGCGCTTAAGTAGTAGTAACCGGCGATACCGGCAACTACCAGGAGTGCCGCAACTGCCAATTTAATTTTATCGTTCATGTTCCGGTTTCTACGTTTATGGTGGCAGGCCAAGAGGGCCTCGAACCCCCAACCTTCGGTTTTGGAGACCGACGCTCTGCCAATTGAGCTATTGGCCTATATTTACAACTATTTGATTATATTCAATTATTCAATAACCTTTGCCACCACACCAGCGCCTACGGTACGGCCACCTTCGCGGATAGCAAAGCGCAAGCCGTCTTCCATCGCAATCGGGGCGATGAG
>JAYVGF010000076.1:0-2065 GCA_043772415.1 Betaproteobacteria bacterium | reverse complement strand
CAAGGCTTTAGCGTCAAGCGACATGGAATGATTGCAGCTACACACCTTGATATTTTTATTCAAGGTTGTAGCGGTTTGTTTAACGTCCAGAATCTACTCCTCCGATTACCACTTCAGCCTAGATGTTTTATTTTTATAAAAAATTCAATAAAATCAAATAGTTATATTTATTATGTTTCAGGTCACCAAATGCTGTGGCGTACCTCTTACGAATCCCTCTATGTTATCGATTAACTGATCAGAAAGGAACTGCATCGCGCCATCGCTGGCCCAAGCGACGTGCGGTGTGAGGATGAAATTGGGCAAGCGTAAATCGAGCAGCGGGTTGCCTTCTTTCGGCGGCTCCTTGGTTAGCACGTCGAAACCCGCCCCGGCTATCACGCCTTCTTTCAACGCCTGCACCAGCGCCGCTTCATCAACCAAGCCGCCGCGCGCGGTGTTGATCAGAATCGCGCTGCGTTTCATCTTGCCCAATTGTTCCATGCCGATCATATTGCGCGTATCCGGCGTGAGCGGCGAATGCAGCGAAATAATATCGCTCTGCGCCAGCACGTCGTCGAACGGCGTAAATTCAACATTCGGCGCTTTTGGCGGTGCGTGGTCGGCGAACAACACTTTCATACCAAAGCCGCGCGCGATGTTAGCCGTACTCTGGCCGAGCACGCCTTCGCCGATGATGCCTAGCGTAGAACCGAACAAGTCGCGGATCGGATGATCAAAAAAACAAAATTGATCGACCTGCTGCCAACGGCCATTTTCCACATCGCGCCGGTAGGCCAAAATATTCCGTTGCAACGCGAGGATCATCGCGAACGCATGTTCCGGCACGGTGTGCACGGCGTAATTGCGAATATTCGCGACGGCGATATTGTTCGCTTTGCAATACGCGACATCAACCACATCGTAACCCGTCGCCGCCACCGCGATCATTTTCAGCTTGGGCAATTGCTGCAAGGTCTCGGCGCGCAACGGCACTTTGTTGGTGATAACAATAGTCGCGTCGCGCAGTTTTTGCGGTAACTCGGCGACGGTGCTGACGGCGTATTCCTGCCACGTATGTTCAAACGACGGACGCCGGACAGTGGCCTGCAAAGTGGAACGATCGAGAAAAACTACATGGTGCATGTGAACCTCTTCAATCAGCCGTGGATAGAGCCGCCGGTGCGGGGGCCGTAGGATTGCACTTCTTTGCTGACTTTTTTCTTCGGAATCAGATCGTGGGTGCGCCAATAATCCGACGCTGCGCCGACACCACTGCCCGAGGTGACTTTGATGCCGACATCGAGCATCGCCATTTCCGCCCCGGCAATCGCGCCCATCAACATCAGCTCATTCAAATCGCCAAGATGGCCGATGCGGAACGCTTTGCCCGCCAATTTGGAAAGACCCGCGCCGAGCGCGAGATTGTAACGGCGGAACGCGACGTCGATGACATGCGCGCCGTTAATGCCTTCCGGCACCAGTATCGCGGTTACCGTATTCGAATACCATTTCGGGTCTTTGGCGCAGATGTTCAGTTTCCAGCCTTTGGTCACGGCAGCGCGCACGCCTTCGGCCAAGTAACGATGACGGTGGAAAATATTTTCCAGACCTTCTTCCTCGATAATATTGAGCGATTCACGCAGGCCATAGAGCATGGTGAGCGCAGGCGTATAGGGAAAATAGCCGGTGGCATTGGCCTTGATCATGTCGCCGATATCGAAATAACAACGCTTCGATTGTGCCGTCGCCATCGCCTTGATCGCCTTCTGGCTAAAGCCGACCAGCATCATACCGGCGGGCATCATCATGCCTTTTTGCGAACCGCTGACGGCGAGATCGACGCCCCAATCGTCCATACGGAAATCGAGGCTGGCGAGCGAGCTGACAGCATCGACATAGAGCAAGGCCGGATGGTTCGCCGCGTCCAAAGCTTTGCGCACGGCGGCAATATCACTCACCACGCCCGTCGCCGTTTCATTATGCGTAGCGAGCACGGCTTTGATTTTGTGTTGCTTGTCGGCTTTTAATATTTCTTCGTAGCGATCGACCGGCACGCCAGTGCCCCACTCCACATCCAGCGCTT
>JAYVGF010000075.1:0-7592 GCA_043772415.1 Betaproteobacteria bacterium | reverse complement strand
CGTTGGTCATCGCGACAGGCGGATTATCGGTGCCGAAAATCGGCGCCAGTCCGTTTGGCTACCGTATCGCCGAGCAGTTCGGCCACACGATTATTGCGCCCAGACCGGCGTTAGTGCCCTTGAGTTTCGAGCCGGAGACGATGGAACAATTCGGCGATTTGTCAGGCGTGTCGTTGGATGCAGAAGTGTGGTGTAACGGCGGGCGCTTCCGCGAGGCGGTCTTGCTCACCCATCGGGGTTTATCCGGCCCGGCGATTTTACAAATTTCTTCTTATTGGCAGGGTGGTGACAAGCTGAATATTGATTTGTTGCCTGGTCGTGATGCGGTTGATTGGCTGTTGTCGCAACGAACCAGCAAAACGCAAATCGACAATGTGCTGACCGAAATATTCCCCAAACGCTTCGCGCATACGTGGTGTGCACAATTAGGCGAAATAAAACCGTTGAACCAATACAGCGAAAAATCCTTGCGCGAATTCGCGCATGGTTTACAGCAATGGCAAGTCCGGCCTTCGGGCACCTTGGGCTATAACAAGGCTGAAGTCACGCTAGGCGGAGTGAACACCGAAAAAATTTCATCCAAAACGATGGAGTCACAAAATGTAAGAGGCTTGTATTTTATCGGTGAAGTGCTCGACGTCACAGGCCATCTCGGCGGTTTCAATTTTCAGTGGGCTTGGGCAAGCGGGTACGCAGCAGGCCAAGCGGTTTAGACCTTAGCTCTGCATGCCATCGAATAAATCCACCACACCTTTCTCAAGTGAATATTCCGCGCCCACTACCATCAGCCCATTTTTTTCAATTAACTGCTCGTCAATGTCAGAACCATGGCGCAAATGGCTGGCCTACGCGTGGATGTTGGCGCGCACAGCGTGACGGAGCAAGGCGGCAGGATCGTTTTTAGATCGGTGGCGAGCAACTCTTCCACCGACGAGCGCACGCACCCGACGATGGAAGACCGGCCGCCGGAATGATTCGTGCCGGGATTTTGCAAAAATTCCAACGTGGCTTCGATGGCGCCACAGGGTGTGTGTGGCCTGGCACCTCGACTAATTTTGTATCGAAACGCTCAGCGGCAAATTCGACGCTGCCAACCAAAGACGGCGCAATGATGTTGCCCGCCACGCGGATGACAAACAAATCGCCCAAGCCCTGGTCGAAAATAATCTCGACCGGTACGCGCGAATCGGAGCAACCTAGAATCACTGCAAACGGTTTCTGCTCGCCCAATTCAAACCGATCCGATGCGCTAGGTGGCTTCCTGCTGCTGCGGACATCGGAGATAAAACGCTGGTTGCCTTGCTTGAGTCCGGCCAAGGCTTCTACGCCTAGGATCATTATTATTCCTCAATTCTCCATTGACTTAACTTATCAAAATTGAATTATTTAATTCGCCCGACTGTCATAGCGACTGCCCCCCCCGCTTTTATAGCGCACCGATACTGTATGATTAGCCGTTGAAATTACCCCTCTTATATGACTAAGTATCTGTTTTAATTAGATAATTATTTTTTGCCTCAACGTATGGTTTGGCTTGAATTGTCAGGAAAATAAATATGCAATCGGATCAAATTATTTTTACTCGAACGCTAAGCGTGGTCGCCATCTACTTTTATTGCGCTGCCTTTTCCACTTACGCCGCCGACAAAAAAATAGATGAAGCAAAATCGGTAACCAAACCTGCACTCACGGTAACGGTAGTGAAGCCGCAAGTCCTAGAATGGCCCAATATGTTATCGGCGAACGGCACTATCGCGGCATGGCAAGAAGCTTCGGTTGGCGCAGAGGTGAATGGTTTGCGCTTGGCCGATGTCAATGTGAACGTGGGCGACGTCGTAAAAAAAGGCCAGGTGCTCGCTGCGTTTGCCCCAGAAACCATTAAGTCTGATGTGACGCAATCGCGTGCCGTCATTACCGAAGCCGAAGCGACTTTGTCCGAAGCGCAGGCCAATGCTGAACGTGCACGCAGTCTGCAAATTAGCGGCATGATGAGCGGGCAACAAATCAATCAACTCCTCACCGCCGAACGCACGGCTGCGGCGCGACTTGAATCTGCCAAGGCAGCGCATTCCAGCCAACTGTTGCGATTGGCGCAAACGCAATTACGCTCACCCGACGATGGTGTGATCTCAGCGCGCATGGCTACCGTCGGTGCCGTGGTGCCTGCAGGCCAGGAGTTGTTCCGTTTAATTCGTAAAAATCGTCTTGAGTGGCGTGCAGAAGTGACGCAAAACGAGCTCGCCGGAATTAAATCCGGCGCCGTTGCGAGCTTGCTGTTGCCGGGCGGTGAACGTATTAAAGGAAAAGTTCGCATGGTCGCGCCGACGATAGATCCGCAAACGCGCAATGCTTTGGTGTATGTAGATTTACCCCTAAACAATGAAGCCCGAGCCGGCATGTTTATCAAAGGTGAGTTTGAGCTGGGCAGCGCAACGGCGCTGACATTACCGCAGCAAGCCTTAGTCCTGAGAGACGGTTTTACGTACGTGTTCCGTTTGGATGCCGCAAACAAAGTGACGCAGGTCAAAATCGCCAGCGGTCGGCGTAGCGGCGAGAAAATCGAAGTTCGTGAAGGCGTGAAACCCGATCAGCAGTTCATCGCATCAGGTGCTGCGTTTTTGGCCGATGGCGATACAGTACGTATAGCAGCCGTGCCTACTGCAACGGCGCAATCAGTTGCTCCCGCCAAGCGCTAACACGAACAAAAATCCAAGGAATTCAGTATGAGTGTTTCAGCCTGGTGTATTCGTAATCCTATTCCGGCCATTATGTTTTTTGTCATGCTGTGCTTTGCCGGCCTCATGAGTTACCAAGCAATGAAAGTACAGAACTTTCCTGATTTGGATGTGCCGACAGTCAGCGTCAGCACGAGCTTGCCCGGCGCATCGCCGGCGCAAATGGAAACCGAAGTTGCGCGAAAAATTGAAAATTCATTAGCCACCATACAGGGCCTAAAACATATTTTCACCAAAGTGCAGGACGGCTCCGCGACGATCACGGCAGAGTTCCGTCTGGAAAAGCCGACGCAAGAAGCGGTCGATGATGTGCGCTCGGCGATTTCGCAAGTACGCGCTGATCTGCCCAGTGACTTGCGCGATCCGGTAGTGAGTAAACTGAATTTGGCAGGCAGTCCCGTGCTGGCGTTCACCATACGCTCCGATCGCATGGACGATGAAGCCTTGTCGTGGTTCGTCGATGACACCATCACTAAAACACTGCTCGGTGTGCGTGGCGTCGGCGCGGTGAGCCGTGTTGGCGGGGTAAGCCGCGAAGTGCGTGTCGAGCTCGATCCCGTCAAGCTGCAATCGCTCGGCGCGACGGCGACCGACATTTCGCGTCAACTCAAGCAAGTACAAATAGATGTGGCAGGGGGCAGGGCAGACCTCGGTGGTAGCGAGCAACCGATGCGCACGCTGGCGACCGTCAAGTCTGCGCAGGAGCTGGGACAAATTGATTTAGCCTTGAGCGATGGCCGCAAGATCCGATTGGATCAAGTGGCCAATGTGATCGATACCATTGCTGAGGCGCATTCAGCCGCCATGTTGAATGGCGTCCCGGTGGTGGGATTTGAAGTCACGCGCAGCAAGGGCGCGAGCGAATTGGAAGTAGGCGAGGGCGTGCAAAAGGTGCTGTCTGAGCTCAAGCTCAAGCGCCCTGATTTACAGATTACGGAGGCGTTCGATTTCGTTACGCCGGTGGCCGAAGAATTTCACTCCTCGCTGACCTTGCTGATTGAAGGCGCGATTCTGGCAGTGCTGGTAGTGTGGTTATTTTTGCGTGATTTGCGCGCGACGTTTGTTTCCGCCGTGGCGTTGCCTTTGTCGGTGATACCGGCCTTTATCGGCATGTATTATTTCGGTTTTAGCCTGAATGTCGTCACTTTGCTGGCTTTGTCGCTGGTCATCGGTATTTTGGTCGATGATGCAATCGTCGAAGTAGAAAATATCGTGCGCCATTTACGCATGGGCAAAACGCCGTTTCAGGCGGCGATGGAAGCGGCCGATGAAATTGGTTTGGCGGTGATAGCCACAACGTTTTCCTTGATTGCCGTATTCCTGCCAACGGCATTTATGAGCGGCATACCGGGCAAGTTTTTTAAACAATTCGGCTGGACGGCGTGCTTTGCGATTTTCGCTTCGCTGGTGGTGGCGCGTATGCTCACCCCGATGATGTCGGCGTACATATTGAAACCGATCGTCACCACGCACGCAGAGGGACGCGTAATGAAATGGTATATGCGCGCCGCTGGCTGGTGCGTCCACCATCGTTGGCTCACCAGTTTGGCAGCAGGACTGTTCTTTATCGGTTCGCTTGCACTGATACCGTTACTGCCCACAGGTTTTATTCCCCCTGATGACAATTCACAAACGCAAGTCAATCTTGAATTGGTACCGGGCTCAACGCTGGCGCAAACCACCGCTACAGCAGAAGCTGCGCGTCAATTGCTCAGCAAGGTTGAGCATGTCAAAAGTGTTTATACGACTATCGGCGGCGGTGCGGCGGGCAGTGATCCCTTTGCGCCAGGCGGTGCGGCAGAAACGCGCAAAGCGACGCTGACTGTGCTATTGGAAGAACGTAATAAACGTCCAAAAAAACAGGGCATCGAAAACAATATCCGTAAAGCTCTGGAGCAGTTACCCGGCGTGCGTACTAAAGTCGGCCTCGGTGGTTCTGGGGAAAAATACGTCCTGGTACTCACCGGCGAAGATGGTCAAGTCTTGTCGCAAGCTGCAGCAGCCGTGGAGAAAGATTTACGCAGCATACCGGGTGTCGGCAATATTGCTTCGAGCGCTAGCCTGGTTCGACAAGAAATTGCCGTGCGGCCGGATTTTTCCCGCGCCGCAGATTTGGGTGTCACCAGCGCCAGCATCGGCGAGACGCTACGGATAGCAACGACTGGTGATTATGATGCTGCGTTACCTAAATTAAATTTAGCGCAACGACAAGTGCCGGTGGTCGTCAAGCTCGCCCTCGCAGGGCGACAAGATTTAAGCGTATTGGAACACTTAGCCGTGCCGAGTGTGAAGCAAGGCCACGGGCCGGTAAAACTAGGGCAGGTGGCTACATTGGAATTATCAGGCGGTCCTGCAGTGATTGATCGTTACGATAGGGCGCGCAATATTCAATTTGAGCTTGAGCTGTCTGACATACCGTTAGGTGAGCTGACCAAAGCGGTACAGGAATTACCCAGCATCAAAAACTTGCCGGCGGGGGTGAAGCAAACTGAAATCGGTGATGCCGAAGTGATGGCGGAGCTGTTCGGCAGCTTCCTTTTAGCTATGCTGACTGGCGTGCTGTGTATTTATATCGTGTTGGTATTATTGTTCAAAGCGTTTTTGCACCCGGTCACCATCCTGGCGGCGTTACCTTTGTCGCTGGGCGGCGCCTTCATCGGATTACTCGTTGCGCAGAAAAGCTTTTCCATGCCGTCGTTGATTGGATTGGTGATGTTAATGGGCGTTGCCACCAAAAATTCCATCCTGCTGGTCGAATACGCCATCGTCGCGCGGCGCGATCATGGCTTGTCCCGCACTGAAGCACTACTCGATGCCTGCCACAAGCGCGCGCGCCCTATTGTCATGACCACGATTGCGATGGGAGCAGGGATGTTGCCGATCGCGGTAGGCTGGGGCTCGGCCGATCCGTCTTTCCGATCACCGATGGCCGTCGCCGTTATCGGCGGTTTGATTACTTCGACTTTTTTGAGTTTGTTGGTGATTCCTGCCGTGTTTACTTTCGTCGATGATATCGGACAATTCTTTTCCCGCTTAATTAAAAGACGCGAACCGCACGATCCAGTTTTGGCGCAAGACAAGCCGCGTTAAGGTAGAAGTAGATATCTGATATGGAAACCTTAGCTGGACACATAATCAATTTAACATAATATAAATTATACGAAAAAGATAAAAAAATAAAATTAAATAAAATTGCTTATATTCATATACTTAAATAATATAATTAAAGCTTTGTAACATGTATCAATATGCTACCTGCTAACAACATTCGCACTACATAAAACCTAGCTATTTCCCGCATTCATTTTGGGTTTTCCGGGTCCCAGTTTGCCGTCTGCTCGGGCGGTTAAGTATGCGTAAAGGTCAAGAATATGTGGCTTGACCTTGGGGTTTGATTCCCATGCAGGCATGCTCACCGAGCCTTTTTCGCCGCGCTGTTTTCGCATTACTTCTTCTATTACGGCTTCGCGGTAGGCGTTGGATTCGTCGCCGGATATATCGCCGGAAGGCGCGATGATGCGGTAGCTGGTCATCACCTTGGTGGCGAAATCGCGCGGCGAAATGAATTTAATGCGCTCGACCAGATTGGGCGCTACGTCGGTGCCGGTGGCATTGGTGCCGTGGCAGGTAAAACAAGTCGTATGAAACAACTTCCAACCTAAATAAGTGTTGCGATCCACCCTGCCCTTATCGATTTTGTAAGTGCCGGGTTCCGGTTGCGCGCCATGCGCTACGCCGTTAATCAAAAAAGCGCAGGCAAATAAAACCATCAAACTCAGGGCGGACCATAAGTAATCGTGAACTGAAATTGAACTCTTATCCCGTGTTTTCATTAGACCCTCCATTGCGGCTGTTATCTATAGACCAGTACAGGCACGCTGCTATGCGTCAACACTTTATTGGTTTCGCTGCCGAGCAACAGCGCGCTTAATCCGCTCCGTCCGTGCGACGCCATGAATATCAGGTCGCAGCCTTTGTCCTTTGCCACCTTGATGATCGCTTCATAGGGCTGGGCGCTTTCGATGAATTCGGTCGTACATTCGACGCCGGCATTTTTGGCGGCGGCTTCGATATAGCCGAGCAGGGTTTTTGCTCTAATTTCTTCGAGACGGCAGAATTCTTCCGGCGAGATCGGCTCTACCGGAATATATTCGCCGTACACCATCATCGGATACGTTTCGGTAGCATAGAATCCGACTACCTTGGCGTTGATCTGCTTGGCGAATTCTATGCCCGCATTGGCCGCGCGGCGCGACAGTTCGGATCCGTCGGTTGGAATGAATATTCGCGTAAACATGTCGTCCCTTTCTTCATTATTGGTTGGCCGATAGCATTACTATTTGTTGAAGTATGGCGATCGTCAAACTGCGGGCTTTGACGCAGGTCAAAATAAGCTAAGATTGAGATTGAGATTAAGCAGATTGAAATTCATTTGGCTTGCTTCATCTAGTTGCATGTGAAGCCTGCCAACGATATTTCATAACTATTTGATTATATTGAATATTTATAGGCAATCATGATCATGCACGCCAGAAAAAGTAAAACAATAAACATTGGCAACAAGCTGACGGCCTTGCTCGCAAAGGCCCCGCGATGGCTGGTGCTCGCCCTGACAATGGCTGCGACGCGGACAGCCGGGTATGCAACGAAAAATTATAGCGAAGTAAAAGCCCATCAGCCCGTGACCGAGGCGCTGGCATAACTTGCCAGCGCCTTGCCCAACACCATGCTGGACGGCGCATGCTGATCAGTTTATTGTTATTCGCCATTGCCCATGCGCGCAACAATCAGCGGACTAAGGCTGAAGCGATGGCAAAGCTCCAAACAAAGCGGCAACGATGGCACGTGAAGCTACGA
>JAYVGF010000074.1:0-6603 GCA_043772415.1 Betaproteobacteria bacterium | reverse complement strand
CGAGTGAGCGGCTGAGCGATGCGCCTTCGCGCACCATGCGCTGCGCTTCTTCCAGCGCATTTTTCATGGGCAAGTTATTCATTACACCGACGCCGGCTTGCAAAGCAGTGAGCAAAGGCACGCGGCTGCCGGTCAGGATTGCCAGAGTGCTGGCGAGGCGTGCGGTGTTAATGCCGCGGATCAAACGACCGACAACCGGAACACGCAGCAAAAATTTGTGTACGCGCAATCGGAAGGGCGCGGCGCGCATCGCGCGGGAAAACAGCCACACGCCGATGGCGATGGCGATCAACCAGAATATCCCGGTAGTGCGCAAGAAATCCGACAGGCCAATCAGCATGCGCGTCAGCAACGGCAAAGTTTGGTTGGTGTTGCGGAATACTTCGACCACTTGCGGTACCACATAGGTTAATAAACCCGTGATGACGCAAATCGCGACCAAGGTGATGATGCCGGGATAGACAAATGCCAAGGTAACTTTAGACCGTAGTGCCTGACTGTCTTCGGTGTAATTGGCCAGGCGCGACAATACTTCGGATAATTGTCCCGATTGTTCGCCCGCGCGCACTAGGGTGCGATACAACTCGGGGAATACATGAGGATACTGACCCATTGAGGCAGAGAGCGTGTTGCCTGCCAACACCTCGCCGCGTATGCCGGCGAGGATTTGCCGCTGCTGTTCGCTCTCCGCTTGCTCGATCAGCGCGTTCATGGTTTGTTCGACCGTGAGGCCGGAGCCTATCAACGTGGCAAATTGGCGCGTGATCAGGGATAAATCGCTGGCGGAAATTTTGCGCCGACTGAAGGCTTGCCGACGTGCACCGGGTTTTTGTTCCTGCTGGACCAGCGCCTCGACTTCGAGCGGAATTAAGCCCTCGTCACGTAAATTCGCCCGCGCCTGGCGCAAACTATCCACTTCGAGCACGCCCTTTTTGAGCTTGCCCGCGGAGTCCATTGCCTGATATTTAAAACCGGCCATTTTTTTGAAGGATGAAGGATGAGGGATGAAGGATGAAAGTCGAAGGATGAGGGATGAAGGATGAAGGATGAAATGTGGTGGCTGAATCGATCATAGGTTTTTACTAAGCTTCGGTTTTGATTTAACGGATTTTACAATTGAAACAAATATCGAAATTAACTCATCTACTTCAACGAATAGGTCGGCCATTAGTTCAGATTTGATAATGCCTGATTCGACTAATAATTCTAGCCAGTATTTCGGTTCATCAAGTTCTTGTAAACAGCCTTCAATTTTACTAATGAAATCAGCATGGGATTTTGCGCGGTTTGCTTCTCGGTACTGCGCCCCGACGGAAGTGGCTGAGCGTAAAACCTGTTTGCCTATAACTTGTGCGACAGTGGATTTAGGCAGCTTGCTATAAAGCCGAATGATGCGTAAAGAAAAAGTTTTAGTACGCAACATCAGGTCGGCATTTTTTTCATCCTTCATCCTTCCGCCTTCATCCTTTTATTTATCCTTCCGCCTTCATCCTTTAAAATCATCCTTCTCGCGTAACCCGAAGTACTTCCTCCAACGTCGTTTCGCCCGCAGCGACCCAGCGGATGCCGTCTTCGCGCAGGCTGACTGTGCCTTGCGCCATGGCGTATTGGCGCAATTGCTGTTCGGCGGCGACGTCGTGCACCATGCGGCGGATGTTGTCATCGACTTTCATTAATTCGTAAATCCCCGTGCGGCCTTTGTAGCCGGTCCAGTTGCAATTGGCGCAACCGGCGGCGGTATAAATCTGCTCGGCTTTGTAACGGCCATTAAGCGCGGCGCGCTCGGCGGGGTCCGGCTCATGCGGTTTTTTGCATGAAGGGCAGACGCGTCGCACCAGCCGTTGTGCCAATACACCGAGCAAGCTCGACGAGAGCAAGAACGGCTCGACGCCCATGTCGATCAAGCGTGTCACGGCGCCCGCTGCGTCGTTGGTATGCAAAGTGGCCAATACCAAATGGCCGGTCAAGCTGGCCTGAACCGCGATTTGCGCGGTTTCCAGATCGCGGATTTCGCCGATCATCACTACGTCGGGATCTTGACGCAGGATGGCGCGCAACGCGCGGGCGAAAGTCATTTCGATACGAGGGTTGACTTGCGTTTGGCCGACGCCATCGAGGTCGTATTCGATTGGATCTTCGACCGTCATCATGTTCAGTTTGAGCGCGTCGAGTTGCGATAGCGCTGCGTAAAGTGTGGTGGTTTTGCCTGAGCCAGTTGGTCCTGTCACCAGAACAATACCGTGCGGTTGGTTTACCAGATGGTCGAGTTGCTTCAGCGTCGGCTCGCTCATGCCGAGTTTGTTGAGTTGCAAACGACCCGCTTGTTTATCGAGCAGACGCAACACCACGCGTTCGCCGTGACCGGTGGGCAATGTGGATACGCGTACATCGACCGGGCGACCGGCGAGACGTAGCGTAATGCGACCGTCTTGCGGTAATCTTTTTTCGGCAATGTCGAGTTGCGCCATGACTTTAATACGCGACACGATGGCGGCGTGCAAGGCGCGTTGCGGTTCGATCACGTCGCGCAAGGTGCCATCGACACGGAAGCGCACCAGCGAGCGCGCTTCGAAAATTTCGATATGAATATCCGACGCATTTTCGCGCAACGCTTGCGTCAGCAAGGCGTTGATTAATTTAATAATCGGTGCATCGTCTTCCGACTCGAGCAAGTCGGTGATTTCCGGTACTTCCTGCGCGAGCTGTTGCAAATCGACGTCTTGATCCATGTCGTCGATGAGCTGTTCCGCCTCGTTATCCTGACGCGTATAAACCGACGACAAACTCGATTCGAATAAATCTGCGGGAAGTAAAACCGGCTTGAGCGGCTTGGCTAGTATGCGGCGTACTTCAGCTAAGGTTGCCGCCTCCACGCCGGGGCGCAGCCATACTTCGATTCCATCACCATCATGACGTGCGGCGATAACGCCCTTGCCACGCGCGAAAGCGTAAGGCAAAAGCCGAACGACATGGTGATCGGGAGGATGCAACACGGGCGCTGCTTGCTGCTGCGTGGGCTGCGGCAGGTTCATGCTTTATTGCCCCGGGGGTCTGGGGGCGGGCTCAATGTAACGCGGTGCATCCGGCGGCAACTGCGTGCCGGATGGCGCAGGCGCTGGCGGTGCCAAAGGTACGACTTGCGGAATATTTTGCGGAATATTTTTGGGTACCGGCGGCGTGAGCAAGCGCGAGTTGTCATCAAATTTGCTCATGTCAAGAGCTTTGCCCGAATTAGATGGTTTGTTTGGTTCCGGCAATACGGGCACCGGCATGTCAGGCAACATGAAGTGGTGGTCTGGCTTGATCTGGATTTGTTCGTTGCGGATGTAGTCATAACGGTCCGAGGTCAATGAAGCGGTGGACGATGCATCACGCAACACTACCGGGCGTAAAAAAACCATCAAATTAGTTTTTCTTCGATCGCGTTTTTCGTAACGGAATAAATTACCCAGAATCGGTATGTCTCCTAATAAAGGCACTTTGTCTGCCCCGTTATTGACGTCATCCTGTATCAAGCCGCCGAGGACAACGAACTGTCCGTCGTCGGCGAGTACGGTGGAGTCTATGGAGCGTTTATTTGTGGTCGGGCCGTTTAACGCACTGCCTGTGCCCGATTTCACGCTGGAGACTTCTTGTGAAATTTGCAATTTAACACTGCCGCCTTCTGATACTTGCGGTTTGATTTTCAGCGTCAGGCCGACATCTTTGCGTTCAAAAGTCTGGAATGGGTTCGTGCCGGTTCCGCCGGTAGGTTGGGTGAAGCTGCCGGTGACAAACGCTACGTTTTCACCCACGACTATCTTGGCTTCTTCGTTATCCAGCGTCATGAGTGTAGGGGCAGATAAAATATTTGCCTTTGCCTCGCTTTCGAGGGCTCGGGCCAAGGCGGGAATATTCAAAATTTCCTGACCGAGGATTTTAATGGTGCCGCGAACCAGACCGAGATTCAGTCCGCCGCCAGCCAGGTTAGGATTGGCCGCTATATCGGTGATTTTGCCAGCAGCAGGAAAGTTGGTGCCGCCGAAAATGGAGGTGCTACTGCTGCCATTGTTAACAGACCCACCGAGATATTGCCACTGAATGCCGAACTCTGCGGCTTGAGTGGAAGATACTTCGACGATCAGCGCCTCAATGAACACCTGCGCGCGGCGCGCATCAAGTTTGTCGATGACGTGGCGTAAAGAGTTATACACATGATCCGGCGCGATGATGATTAAAGAGTTGGTTGCGGGATAAGCCTGAATGCTGCTGGAAATTGCGCCGCCGGAGCCGCCGGAAGCCGCCGCTGCACCTTGCTGTTGCGCCGCTTGCAGTCCGGCTTGTTGCCCCAGTTGTCCGCCAGCGGGCGAGGGTGCCGCGCTAGGCGCGGTGGCGGGCTGGCCGGAAATTAAACCGCGCAACACTTCCGCGAGTTTGGTCGCCTCAGCGTTACGCAAATAGACGACGTGTATGTTGCCGGTAGTCGCGGTGGGGATGTCCATACCTGTAACCAGCGCGCGGATACGATTCACTATCGTCTGATTGTCGGAACGTACCAATAAGCTGTTGGTGCGCGGATCAATGCTTATCAATAATCGCGGCGTCACCCCGGGGATGGACGGCGCGGCGGTTTCCGGCATCACGCGCGTGATGAGGCTGCCGACATCGACGGCGGACGCGTATTGCAGCTTGATGGCCTGGATTTCACCGCCCGCAGGGACGTCTATGGCAGCGATGATTTTCAGCAGGCGGCGAATATTTTCCGCGTAATCGGTAATCACCAGCGTGTTGTTATTGGGATAAGCGGCAATGACGTTATTCGGTGTGATCAAAGGACGTAGTACGGGCAATAGTTGCGCCGCAGATTCGTATTGCAATTGATAAACCTGCGTCACGATGCGGTCGCCGCGGCCACGCACAACGCTGCCTTCGTTGGTCAGGCTGTTATTCAGTTTGGCGTCGGCCTCGGGAACGATTTTGGTAAAGCCGTTTTCTTCCACTGCCGCAAAACCTTGCAAGCGTAAGGCGGAGAGCAAGGTGGGGTAAACCAGCTCGCGCGCGACGGGCCCGTTGGACATAATATTTACTGTGCCGTTGACGCGCGGGTCAAGTATGAAGTTTTTCCCGGTAATCATGCCGACGGTTTTGACTACAGACTGGATGTCGGCATTGACGAAATTCAGCGTGATGTTTTCTTGCGCTTCAGCCTGGGCGCTGGAACAAAGCAGGAGAGAAAAAGCGCAGGCGAGCGCCAGGAAAAATTGGCGTTTAAAAGTCACGCAGCACACTCCTGCACGTTCATGGTTGTCATGGGAAGCCTATCGTTTTTATAAGTAGTTAGATTAAACAAAATACCACGCCTGAGGTAAATTCCACAAGGAAAATTGCCGCAAAGATTTCAAATCTTAAAAAGAATATTCAATTTATTCAATAGCTTACGGATATATCTTAAAGTAATTATTTTAACAAAATGTTTATTGCTGAACCGAGTAACTCAAGTTAATGGGTTTGCCACCGCGCGAGCCGTCCAAAGTGATTTGCGAAGTGGTGGCGAACTGAGTGTAAAGCCGCGATAAATCCGCCATGGTATTCACTGCTTGTCCATTTACTTGCCGCACCACATCGCCCTGCATCAACCCGAGGCGTTCCGCCAAACTGCCTGGCGGTACATCTTCCAGCAACATGCCGCCACCGGTGGCAGGCGAAAGTTTGCCGAGATTGGTGAGCTGTTTCGGATCCTGCAGCGATTGAGTCAACTCGCCGCGCGAAAAAGTATAGTTGTTCGGCGCGGCTGAAGGCACTTTGAGTTTGAATTGGCTGGCTTGCTGTCCCAAATTTCTGGCAGAGGCCGTGGTGAGCACCTGGCCTTTTTCGTCGAGATTGATGCGTTCCAGCGCGCCGTTGCGCTTGATCACAATATAGGTCGGCTTGACCGAATCCAGTACCGCGCCGGGGACGATTTCCGCGCCGGCTTTCACCGACTCATCTTTACTGCCGGTGTTCACGATGGCAAATGCCGGTAGTATGCCGCCTGAGGCAAATACGCCGCGCAACTTGACGTTCAGATTGCTGACCAGATTGGCTTCGGCGGGTTTATTCGCTACAACGCGGCCGAATAAATGCGCATTGATGGCCGTATCAGCGGCAGCGGATGCACTGACGGGTGTTACAGCCATCGACGCTGCGGCTGAAGAAGCCGGACGAAAGCGTTCAATAAATAACCATGCCCAATGGGACAGTAGCCAAGCGAACAGACCCAGCAACAACAGCATGGCAATCGGCAGCCCGAATTTATCGAGCGCGGCGCGCGGAGAAGCGGGTAGTAGAGTAGTCGCTGCCATGATGAAAAGACTGCCAGTTATTAGTTGGGTTCGATTATAGCATTGGCGTTTTAATACAGCTTGGTCGTGGGTACTCAGTAAAGCTGACAGGGCTAATGCAGTATACGCCCCGGATCGCCTGGATCCGTAGTGTTGTGTGGCGGCGACGGCGAAGCATGATGCAAAATCATGCGCCAGCCTTTGTCGCTACGCATATAAACATTAGTTGCCAAAATGGGATTGGGGGCTTCTTCGCCACCTTCCAGCCGTGCATGTTCCAGCACAACATGGATGGAAAGCATCA
>JAYVGF010000073.1:0-2450 GCA_043772415.1 Betaproteobacteria bacterium | reverse complement strand
GCGAGGAATGGGCTGTGACGGCGTGTTATCTCGAATGGTTGTCGCATGTTCCCGATAGCCACGTTGTACGCAAACACGGCATCGAAGTGGCGCGGCAATTATGCGAAGAGGCTTTGCAATACCGTTATCAATTTATGCATGCACCCAAGCCGGCGGGTGCTACAGCGCCATTAATAGAATGGGATAAGCAGCTCAAGCAGCGCGGCATCAACCCCGGCACCTCGGCTGATTTGACCGTCGCCAGCGTGCTGGCCTACCGATTGCAACACTGGCTTCAGCGTGAACAGGTTACTCGGTGTGAGGATAATGTTACCCTCGCACAGCAGTAAGTGGCAGTAGTAGTAAAACGTGGGTGCACCCACTTGTAGATGGACTAACTAAAAAGGAGAGAAATCATGGCAGTTATTGATCGCGTATTAGTAGGTGAATCTTTGGTTGGCGACGGCAACGAAGTTGCTCACATCGACCTTATCGTCGGGCCGCGCGGCAGCGCCGCTGAAACCGCATTTTGCAACGCGCTGTGCAACAACAAAGACGGCTTCACCTCTTTGTTGGCTGTCGTTGCGCCTAACTTGCTCGCCAAGCCCAACACCGTGATGTTCAATAAAGTGACCATCAAAGGTGCCAAGCAAGCGGTTCAGATGTTCGGTCCGGCACAACGCGCTGTGGCTATGGCCGTGGCGGATTGCGTCGAAGACGGCACCATTCCTGCGAACGAA
The DNA here is from genome assembly GCA_043772415.1 of Betaproteobacteria bacterium. Classification (GTDB taxonomy): domain Bacteria; phylum Pseudomonadota; class Gammaproteobacteria; order Burkholderiales; family JBEEJL01; genus JBEEJL01. Next base: position 1,731 of record JAYVGF010000073.1, on the reverse strand, counting down.
GCTGACGACATCTTTATTTGCGTCGGTGTATTCATTCACTGGGAAGCGGCAGACGACACCAAGATCCAGGATTACAACTACCAGGCAACCAAAGAAGCCCTCAAGCGCGCGATCAAACGCGAGCCTAAGGCGTCTGAAGTAGTAGCGAAAAAATCCAGTATGGGTCACCCGTTCGCTGCACACAAGTAATAGCTCCGCCTCCGCCCTGCCTGGCAGGGCGGACTTTTTTGGGACTTGATTTTTTAAGCGTTGAAGCTTTCCAGATCAGCGCGGGTTATGCGGCCGTCGTGCAAAGCGCTGGCGATCAATGCACCTGTCACACCCATGTCACGTAGCCGGTACAAATCTGCCCTATCGCGCACTCCGCCAGCGGCATAAATATGTTTGTGGGGCGAGGTTTGCTGCGCGAGTTGGAGAAGTTGCGCGAGCCGATCGAAGTCCGGACCGCTGCTGGCTCCGACGCGGGTCAACGTCATGACGATTACGTCGTCAGGCCATAGTGTTGGGTTGTGCTGTAACAATGTTTCACCGCGAAAACCATCGTCAAAGAAATCAAGCGACAAAATAGGCGCGGTTCTTGCAAGTTTGTTTTCGCGTGACACATTAAGTAGAGATAAGTCTTGCAAAGTTTCGCTGCCGACGACTATGCGACCCAGTGTTTGCGCTGCTAGTGGTTCGTAATTCGCCGAGCTACTGATTCCCGCATCCAGCCACAAAGTGAGCTGCGGGAATAAATCATGTAACTTATTGATTACATTAAAATTATTGCCTTTATGTTGTATGGCATCCAAGTCCGCTATATATAAGTGAGAAAACGAATGCAAGGCGAGCAGGGCAGAGACAATATCGCACGCATCACTGCCCGCACCAAGTGACGACAGGATAGGCCGGTAATTTTCGCGTTCACCGCGACGCGCATGCACCACTTGGCCTTGCAGCAGATCGATAACCGGAATGAGCAACATTGATTGAATCCATGAAAGTATTTGCCTACGAGCATATCACTGGCGGCGGTATGGTAGAACAAGCGCTCAATTCGTCTCTCGCTTACGAAGGCGAAATGATGGTGCGCGCGCTACTGGAAGATTTGTCTTCAGTGCCCGGCGTAGAATTAATTACTTTGCGTGATTATCGATTGCCTGCTCTAGACTTGCCTGTCACCAGCTTCGCCGTGAATAGCAGCCATGACTTCGATGAGCTGTTTGCCGATTGCATCGAACAGTGCGACGCCGTGTGGCTAGTCGCGCCTGAGAGCGGCGGAGTGTTGGAAGCCTTAAGCCGAAAAGTGGTCGAAGGCCATCGCATCCTGCTTGGTAGTCGCCCCGATGCCATCCACATCGCCGGCAGCAAATTACAAACCGCGCGTTTGCTCTTGCTCAATGGCGTGTCCGCCGCCAAAACATATTACCCCCACGAAAATTTACCCGACATCGCGCAAGCCTGGGTGGTCAAGCCTGATGACGGCGCGGGTTGCAGCGATACGCGCATTTTTCACGACCGCGAACAGGCCTTGGCGTGGATAGCTGCACAAAATTTATCCACGCGTTATGTCATGCAGCCGTATATCGCAGGCGAAGCCTGTAGCCTGTCGTTATTGTGTCGTGACGGCACTTCGCGTTTGCTGAGTTGTAATCGCCAGCGCGTCATCGTGCGCGACAATCAATTTTATTTTCTCGGCAGCGTGGTGAATTCCATTCCCGATCAGCATGGCCAATTAGCTAATCTGTCGCA
>JAYVGF010000072.1:0-3925 GCA_043772415.1 Betaproteobacteria bacterium | reverse complement strand
TATTTAATCTTTCTGTAGCAGTTCGGGTTTTGTAGGATGGGTGCAACCCATCACTGCCGCAGGTCGAAATTTTCGAAACATAAGCTTTGCAAAAGATGTCAGCCGTTCGATAACACTTACCGCGAGGTTCGAATGGCATTACAAGCGATGGGTTCCACCCATCCTACGCCACGGGATGGGCAATATTGCAATCCAGGTTAGGCGTTCTATACTTGATTGTAATATTCCGATGGAGGTAAATCATGGGAAATAATCCTGGCGCGAAAGCTCCCGAAAAGGCCAATGTCAAAATAAAATTCTCCGAATTGCTCGACGCATTTACCTTTTCCAGCGCAAGTTTGGCGCTCGATTGTTATGCCTATATCAACCTCGACACCGGCGCGATCTATCTCGTATCCGATGATATAGATGTCAATACCGAGCAGGAAATGCCGGACGATCTTGAAACCTCGGATCGATACCTTCCTGTACCGCATAAAAACGATTTGGACCTTGGCCGCACCCTGGTGTTTTCGTTTGTGAAGGAGGAGTTCCCCGACGATTACGACACGGTGAAAGATATCTTCCGCAGCAAAGGCGCCTACGGCCGGTTCAAGGATTTTCTGGATGCCCGGGATAGGCTGCAGAATTGGTACGATTACGAATCAAGCAAGACCGAAGAGGCGTTGCGCGCCTGGTGTAAAGAAAATGACATTGAGGTTACGTAGATTGGATGAAGGCATAAAGCCCTAAGCGTGATCAAAACCGTAGGATGGGTGGAACCCATCGATCTTCACTCCATTGCAGACACGCTTTCAATATCGCTCTACTACAGGCTAGTAGCGCGACAAAACGCCTGTGATGGCGATGGGTTGCACCCATCCTAGGCTGTGCAAATACAAACGGGGCGCAGCAGCGCCCCGTTTGGTTTGTATGGCAGAAAAATTAAACGGCCATGCAAGATTTCACCATGGCTTTTTTCTCGGCGCCTTTTTTGCCCGATGCATTGGCTTCAGCACGGCAGGATTTATTTTTTTCTTTTTTCGCTGCGCGTTTGGCTTTGACTTCGTCATCGGTCATGCCGCCGCGCATACATTGCTTCATGAACGGTTTGCGTTCCGGGCCGGTTTTGCCGGTGGCTTTAGCTTCGGCGCTGCAGGTTTTCATTTTTTCTTGTTGCGCACCGGCGAAGCTGTAGGTGGAAATCAGGCTAAGACAAATAATGGCGATGAGTTTTTTCATAATATTCCTTGGTTAAAATTGATGGGTAAATTCGGGGCGAACTTGCTGGGTGAAATTATAAGCACAAAACATTTCCTATGCGAGACTATTTGTTGTGCGGCCTGGTCGAGCGCGGGCGAGTGAGCGACTCCGGTTTCATGATGTCGTCGAGTTGGTCCCGGGTAAGCAAGCCTTTTTCCAATACCAAAGCCACTACACTTTTGCCACTTGCGTAGGCTTCCTTGGCGATCATCGAACTGTTTTCATACCCGATATAAGGATTCAACGCAGTGACGATGCCGATGGAATTCTCCACCATGTTTTTCATGTGTTCGCGGTTAGCCGTGATGCCGCGCACGCAGCGGTCGGCGAGCGTGATGCAGGCCTGGCGTAGATGCGAGAGACTTTTGAACAAGCTGTGCGCGATGATGGGCTCGAACGCATTCAATTGCATTTGTCCGCCCTCGGCAGCGAAGCTCACCGTGATGTCGTTGCCGATCACTTCGAACGCGACTTGGTTCACCATTTCCGGAATCACCGGGTTCACCTTGCCCGGCATGATGCTGGAACCGGCCTGCACAGCGGGCAAATTGATTTCGCCGAAACCCGCGCGCGGGCCGCTGGAGAGCAGGCGCAAATCGTTACAGGTTTTCGACAGCTTCACCGCCACGCGTTTCAACACGCCGGAGAGTTGCACGAACGAACCGCAATCCTGCGTCGCCTCGACCAGATTGTGCGCGGTAATAAACGGAATGCCGGATACTTGGCGTAAATGTTTGCACACCAGCGCCGCGTATTCCGGCTCGGCGTTAATACCCGTGCCGATTGCCGTCGCGCCGAGATTGATTTCGCGTATCAACAGCGCCGCTTCTTTCAAGCGTTCTTCATCTTCGCCCAACATCACCGCATAAGTGGAAAATTCCTGACCCAGCGTCATCGGCACCGCATCCTGCAATTGCGTGCGGCCCATTTTAATGACGTCATGAAACTCAATTGTTTTGGCTTCGAAAGCGATGCGCAAATACGCCATCGCATCGGTCAAGCGCGTAATGGCAAACCACAACGCCAGCTTCACTGCCGTCGGATAAACGTCGTTGGTACTCTGCGATAGATTCACATGATCAAGCGGATGCAGCTTGGCGTAATCGCCTTTCTGCTCGCCGAGTAATTCCAAGCCACGATTAGCGATGACTTCATTCGCATTCATATTGGTCGAAGTCCCCGCTCCACCTTGAATCACATCGACGACAAATTGTTCATGCCATTTACCCTGACGGATTTCCTCGCAGGCTTTCACGATCGCGCTAGTACGCGCCTCGTCGACCAAACCCAACTCATGATTCGTCACCGCCGCCGCATGCTTCACGCAGGCGAGGGCGTTGATCAGGTCAGGATAAATGCTAATCGGCGTCCCGGTGATAGGGAAATTATGCAGCGCGCGTAGAGTGTGGACGCCGTAATACGCGTGCGCAGGAATTTCCAAGTCGCCGAGGAGATCGTGTTCTATGCGGATGGACTTATTGGTTGTCATAATATTTTTGGTGGCTCTCAAAATTACAATGAATCTGTAAACGTCGTCGTGAATGCCATTTTTATTTACGTTGCCAGCTTAGCAAGGCGTTTGATGTGCTGTTTGATTGATTCTTTGACGAAACGGCCAGCGTCCAAATCTGCATTCGATTCGACCAAAGCCGCTATCATTTCACATTCGCGTAATTGTCTATACCGTTCGCTACTCATTACGACATACTTCGTTTGCCCGCGTACCGTGATAGAGAGCTCTGGCTGATGTTCGAGCGCCTGTTCGATGGTATGGATCCCATTAGTTTTCAAATCAGTCGCGGTAATCGAGTTCATATCTGTACGTTCCTGTATTCAAATACACCTTTCTGGCTTACCTTGCTTCTCGTAGGATGGGTGCAACCCATCATGCGCTGGTTTCGGTTAGTAGCAATAATAATTCAAAGTAGAAGCTGATAGGTTGCACCCATCCTTAGCGGGCTTATTTCCACTCAGACCTGTCGGCGATTTGTTCAATCCATGCCAGAGTGTCGCTTTCATTGACATCATGACGCAACGCACGCGATTGACGGCAGCATTCTTCAGCAAAGCCCGCGCGACGTGTATCCGGCACCCAGATTTGCACTGGGCGCAAGCCAACATCACGCAACGAGTTGCGATGCTTTTGAACTATGTTAGAGGTATTGGCAAACATGTTTGATGCCTTAAATTGGAAGTTACATGTAAAAATATGACAAAGACAAATGTTACATGCAACAAAATTTTAGCATTAATTATTTTTAGAACTATTTGATTATAAACAATTTTATGTCAAGTGAAAATTCGTAGGATGGGTGCAACCCATCAAGCTCAGGCTCCGGTTTGGCACCATGGTGATTCAACGCAAAAGCCGACGGGTTGCACCCATCCTACGCCGGCTCATGATTCGTCACCGCCGCCACATGCTTCACGCAGGCGAGAGCGTTGATGAGATCGGGGTAAATGCTGATCGGCGTACCGATAATAGGAAAATTATGCAACGCGCGCAAAGTATGCACGCCGTAATATGCCTGCGCCGGAATTTCCAGATCGCCGAGGAGATCGTGTTCGATGCGGATGGATTTATTATTCATGAATTAATTCCCTGACAATTAATAAATCAATTCGTAGGATGGGTGCAACCCATCATGCGCTGGTTCCGGTTTGCCATGATGGCGGTTCAACG
>JAYVGF010000071.1:0-5362 GCA_043772415.1 Betaproteobacteria bacterium | reverse complement strand
TAGCGCCCAGGAAGTTCGCGAAAATCCATTTACAAAGGTAATAATCGTCGAATCAAAAATATTCACTGTGCATTCCTTGGCAGCGTCGGTTTTTTATTTTCCCATTCAATTGCACGGATGATTATCAACGAACACGGCGGAAAAATCCAATCCGCATTGGATCCTGTAAATGAAACCCTGTCGCAATTTATGATGGCTTTCGAACACCCGAAAAGCTAAATTTAATATGGCGGAATATCGGGTAGGTTAATACGTACTTTGGCGCTGAAGTGATTTCAACAAAAGTAGGGACATTACCCATAGCAGTTACTTGCACTGCCCATTCAAAACATTAACCGTTCAAGCGTTTAGCTTTTCGAGTAAATTTCGTTGCTTATCCGGGTCATCGGTATTGACGATGCGTTGCGCCAGCGCGCCCATATCGGACAAGTTGGTTTTGAGTATGCGTTGCTTGACCGCGAGCATATTCGCCGGGTGCATGGAAAACTCGCGCAGTCCCAAGCCTAGCAGCAATCGTGTGAGATCAACTTCACCTGCCATTTCGCCGCACACCGCGACCGGCACGCCGACTTTATTCGCGGTTTTGATGACATGGCTGATGAGCTGCAACACGGCGGGATGCAGCGGGTCGTAGAGATGCGCAACGGCATCGTCGGCGCGGTCGATAGCTAAAGTGTATTGAATTAAATCGTTGGTGCCGATGGACAGAAAATCCAATTTCTTGATAAACGCGCCGAGTGCAATCGCTGCGGCGGGAATTTCGATCATGCTGCCGATTTTGATATGGCGATCATAGGGAATTTTCGCGTCATCGAGTTGTTGCCGTGCGATGTCGATGGCTTGCAAGGTCTGGTTGATTTCCGGCAGTGAACACAGCATGGGAATCAGGATATTAATTTTGCCGTAATGCGACGCGCGCAAAATCGCGCGTAATTGGGTGTTAAACATCTGCGGCTCGGCGAGGCAATAACGAATGGCGCGCAATCCCAGGGCCGGGTTGATGGCGTGTTGCGGCATATGACTTAAACTTTTGTCGGCGCCGATGTCGAGCGTGCGGATGGTGACGTGTTTGCCTTTCATCGCTTGCGCAACCTGGCGATAGCCTTCGAATTGCTCTTCTTCATCCGGCAAAGTATTGCGGCCGAGAAATAAAAACTCGCTGCGGAATAAGCCGATACCGGCCGCGCCGGCGGCGTGCGCTTGCACCACATCGCCGGGCAATTCGATATTGGCGAATAAATTTACCGCTTCCCCGTCGATAGTGACGGCAGGGGTCGATTTGATGCGCTGGAGTTTTTGTTTTTCCATGGCAAACTGGTGCTGGCGCAATTTGAATTCGGCCAGCACTTGCTTGTCCGGATTGACGATCACCACGCCTTGCGTGCCGTCGATGATCAACAACTCGCCTTCGCGGATAAATTCGCGCGCATGGTGTAGCGCAAGGACCGAGGGAATATTCAGGCTGCGCGCCAGTATCGCGGTGTGCGAGGTGGTACCGCCCAAGTCGGTGATGAAGGCGGCGAAACTATGTTCCTTGAATAAAATCACATCGGCAGGCGACAAATCGCGCGCGACCAGTATGCTCTCGCCTTCGCGCATACTATCTTGGGGCATTTCTACCGGCTGGCCGATCAGGGCTTTGAACACGCGCTCAACCACTTGCGTCACGTCGGCCTTGCGTTCACGCAAATAACTGTCTTCGATTTGTTCAAACTGCTCCATCAACGCGTTCATTTGCAATTTCAGTGCCCATTCGGCATTGCATTGCAGGTCCGCGATGAGTTTGCGCGGCGCTTCCGACAAGGTCGAGTCGTTCAAAATCATGAGATGTAAATTCAGAAACGCGCCGAATTCTTGCGGCGCCGCGGCCGGCACGTTTTGCTGCAAGCCTTCGAGTTCGTCGCGTACCGCGTCGATAGCGCGGTTAAAGCGCGCAATTTCCGGCTCGATATATTCTTCTGAAACAGCGTAGTGCGCGACTTCGAATGAAGTGTGCGATACCAAATGTGCGTAGCCGATGGCGATGCCGCCTGAAACGCCGATGCCGTGCATGACGAAACTCATTATTCGCTTTCGCCGAATTTGTTATTGATCAGCGCGCTGAGCGCATCCATGGCGGCTTGCTCGTCTTCACCGTCGGCTTCGATTTCAATTTTCGATCCTTTGCTCGCCGCCAGCATCATCACGCCCATGATGCTTTTTGCATTCACTTTGCGCGTGTTGCGTATCAGGTTGACGTGACATTTATATTGCGTAGCAAGCTGCGTAATTTTGGCCGATGCGCGTGCATGCAGCCCCAGTTTGTTGATAATCACGATTTCTTGTTTTAGCATTTTATTTATTATAATCAATATGTTATGTTTTTACCAAAGGTATCGGTATGACGCCTTCGCTGCCGCCGGATTTCGCTTTGGCGACGACCTCTGCCAGCGGCAAATTGCGATAAGTCAGCGCACGTATCAACATCGGCAAAGACACGCCGGCGATGCCTTCGACTTTGCCCGGCACCAACAATTTACCCGCAACATTGCACGGCGTCGCGCCGCAAATGTCGCTGAAAATAATCACGCCGTCGCCTTGATCGACAAAGCGCAACAAATCGCGCGCTTGCGGTAATAATACTTCGGGATCGTCATGCACCGTCACGCCTAGTTGGCGTAAATACAGCGGTCGGCTGCCCATCACATGACTGGCGCTGTGGATTAATGCTTCGCCGAACGCGCCGTGAGCGATTATTAAAAATCCGATCATGGTAAAAGCTGTTTCCCCAAAACAATATTTGGCATTTTAACCCGAAACAGCCAGCAGGCCGATATCGTGCCGGTTTATGTTTACTGTGGCGCAGAGTAAACTGGCGGCTTGGATAAAGAAAGACTCACATGGCCGGCCTGACCAAAGACACCAAGATTCCTACCGAAATCAAATTGCACCAACAATCGCGCGAGCTTGAGCTGGGTTATGCCGACGGTTCACACTTCAAATTGAGCTGCGAATTTCTGCGCGTACATTCGCCCTCGGCCGAGGTGCGCGGACACGGACCGGGACAAGAAGTGTTGCAGACGGGCAAAAAAAATGTCGGCATCGTCGAGATTGAACCGGTCGGCAGTTACGCAGTGAAGTTCCGTTTCAGCGACAGCCACGATACGGGGATTTATTCCTGGGATTTGCTGCATGATTTCGGTGTCCATTACGATGAAATGTGGCATGCGTATTTGGCCAGGCTCGAAGCCGCAGGCGCAAAAAGAGAAGCTTAAATATTCAATATAATCAAATAGTTACATAATATGACCAAAACCACCCATTTCGGCTTCCAGCAAGTCGATGAAAACGAAAAAGTCAAAAAAGTCGGCGACGTCTTCAAATCCGTCGCGCCGAGTTACGACGTGATGAACGACCTCATGTCCGGCGGGTTGCATCGCATCTGGAAACGCGCCGCGATTGAACTCTCCGGCGTCAAAACCGGCGAGCGCGTACTCGATGTCGCAGCAGGCAGCGGTGATCTTTCAAGACTGTTCGCTAAAAAGGTCGGCGACACGGGCGAAGTGTGGATGACCGACATCAATCAAGCGATGTTGCGTGTCGGGCGTGACCGCATGATCAACGAAGGCATCGTACTGCCGTTCGCCTTATGCGACGCGGAAAAATTGCCCTTCCCGAATCATTATTTCGATGTCGTCAGCGTCGCCTTCGGTTTGAGAAACATGACGCATAAAGATTTGGCGCTGCAAGAAATGCAGCGCGTGTTGCGGCCCGGCGGCAGATTGCTGGTGCTGGAATTTTCCAAAGTATGGAAGCCGCTCGCGCCGTTGTACGACGCGTATTCACTCAAAATATTACCGCTGATGGGCAAGCTGGTCGCCAAAGACGCCGACAGTTATCAATACCTCGCCGAATCCATCCGCATGCATCCGGGGCAGGAAGAACTCAAGCAAATGATGACCGATGCGGGTTTGGAAAAAGTCGAGTATTACAATATGACCGGCGGCGTGGTGGCCGCGCATAAGGGTTATAAGTTGGGTTAATCAATAACGCAGCATTCGCGAAAAGCAATTTCGAAGAAAGCAACGCTCACCCATCTGCGCCGCCGCTATTTCTGCTGTCTATCGGGGGCAGTCGACGAGCAAATGTTTGAGCGACGCGGTGATGACGATTTTAATTGAAGGTGAAGGCGAGTTTGTGCTCGACGCAACCGGTTCTATAAAAGCGGCGGCAGCAGAAATAGCGCGACAACAAAAACCTAAAAACAAAAAGTAGCGCGGTGGGTTCGCCTTTTTTGATTACTTTTTAGGTGAAGCAAAAAAGTAAAAGCCGCCGGGGCGCACCGTTCATCGGGACGCGCAGCGAGAGGGCGGGAACGGTGCAGCGGGTGGCCGCAACAAACTAAGTGGAGAACGGTGCACCGATGGCCGCGCCCGCACCCAAGGCTGCGCCCACCGTGGAGCGGCCATTACCCCCGGCAAAGCTATTTAAATCACAAAGCTAACAGGTTTAATTCGACCGTTCTTGCACCCATCCCCACCCTATCCCTCCCCTTGAAGGGGAGGGGACGGTGTGATTACAACTGGTTGCTCGACAAGCCCTTTGAGCATACTAAACAAAACTTAGCGCCTGTTTTGCTGTCGAATTAATGTCGCCGATAAACAGACCATATTATGTTGCGTCGCTCCCTATTCATATTTGTCCTGTTCATAACTTTAGGCGCTTGCGCCACCGCACGCGACCAGCCCGCCATCCCTGCGCCAGCATTAAAAACCGGCGATAGTTGGATCTACGAACAGCGCAACGGCTACAACAGCGAGCTGTTACAAACTTTGAGCGTGACTGTGGTGGACGCCCGCACTTTGCGCGTCACGCCGTCTGCCAATACAGCGGAATTTATCCAAGCTATTAATTCCGAATTGAATCCGAGCAAAAATGCCTTGGTGCTAGGCAGGCTACGCGATTTTGAGCCGGCTTACGATGCGTACAAATTTCCGCTGGGCGTTGGGCAAACTTGGCGTACTGAAAGCCAAAGCGTCGATCCGATAAGCAAAAAATTACTCATCTTCAAAATTTGGGGCGATGTGGTTGGCGCGGAAAAAATCCGCGTGCCCGCTGGTGAATTCGACACGCTGAAAATCGTGCGTCGGGTTTATCCGAACGACGAAGAATGGTGGCGCACCGGCACGCGCATCCTGGAAACCGAGTGGTACGCGCCAGCGGCCAAACGCATCGTCAAGCGCGAAGAAAGGTCAGCTTATACCGACACCGCATCGGGAGAGCCGCCGCTGGTGCGCAACGGCGATTGGTTGATTACGGAATTAGCTTCCTACAGGCTTGAAAAATGAAAATTCGCCCTCAATTACTATCCAATAAGAAGAAT
>JAYVGF010000070.1:0-6230 GCA_043772415.1 Betaproteobacteria bacterium | reverse complement strand
ACCGTATGCTCCCAAGTGCCATCACACGTTGAGTTCAACGCGGCCATCACTGGCTGAGTTTTTTTGATTAACTTTCGCTATTTCTGAGGAGAAGACGGCATGGGTAATTACACGAAATCAAAATGGGTAGGTGCGGCGCTGGCGTTGGCGTTGGCGGTAAGCTCGGCTGTCGGATTTGCGCAGGAAGAAGAAAAAATCCTGAATATTTACAACTGGTCGGATTACATCGCTGACGACACCATCGCCAATTTCGAAAAAGAAACCGGCATCAAAGTACGTTACGATAATTTCGACAACAATGAAATTCTGCACGCCAAACTCGTCGCCGGTAAAACCGGTTACGACATCGTGGTGCCTTCGTCCAACTGGGCGAAAATCCAGATCGACGGCGGCCTGCTGAAAAAGCTCGACAAAAGCCAACTGCCGAATTTGAAAAATCTGGACAAAGGCGTGCAGGAACAAGTCGGCAAACTCGATCCTGATAATCAACATTTAGTTGTATGGCTATGGGGCTTCACCACGGTTGGCATTAACGTCGATAAAGTGAAAGCTGCATTGGGCGATACGCCTATGCCGGATAACGCATGGGACCTGGTGTTCAATCCTAAATACGCGTCCAAAGTAAAATCCTGCGGCGTGTCCTTCCTTGATTCGCCGTCGGAAATTTTGCCGCCTGCGTTGTTGTATCTGGGCAAAAACCCCTACAGCAAAACCGCGTCGGATTATCAGGAAGCGGGCAAGTTGCTTAATAGCATCCGTCCTTACGTGACGCTGTTCAGCTCGTCGGGTTATATCAATGACATGGCCAGTGGCTCGATTTGTGTGGCGCTTGGTTGGAACGGCGATATCAACATCGCCAAACAACGCGCGATTGAAGCCAAAAACGGCGTGAAAATCGAAGCGCTGATTCCAAAAACCGGCGGCACTTTGTTCTTCGACACCATGGCGATTCCCGTCGATGCGCCGCATTCGAAAAATGCCCATGCCTTTATCAACTACATGATGAAACCGGAAGTGCACGCCAGCCTTTCCAACAAAGTGTTTTACGCCAATCCGAATGCGGCTGCCATGAAACATGTCAAAAAAGAAGTGGCGGAGAATCCTACCGTGTTCCTGAGTGAAGAAGCGAACAAGAAAATGATCGCGCCGACTGCGGTAAACAACGACATCCGTCGTTTGATTACGCGTCTGTACACCACGTTCAAGACCGGGCTGTGATGTAAGCAGGTTTACACACCGGCTCCCACGCGGGAGCCGGCATTTCCCCGCAGGTGCGCACAACAGCGCGCGTTCGGGCAAATGCCTTACCACAAGGGTAGGTATATGGCAGAGACCATCAGCAAAGAAAAACAGGAAAAACAAAACGCTGCCGCGCCGTTTCTGCGCATCCAAAATCTGGTCAAAGATTTTGACGGCGTGCTCGCCGTCAACGACGTGTCCGTCACTATCAACAAAGGCGAAATTTTCGCGCTGCTCGGCAGTTCCGGCTGTGGCAAATCTACGCTGCTTAGAATGCTGGCTGGATTCGAAACCCCAACCTCAGGCAAAATCCAATTGAATGATTTGGAAATTTCCCACATCGCGCCGTATCAACGTCCGATCAATATGATGTTCCAGTCTTACGCTTTGTTCCCGCACATGACGGTATGGGACAACATTGCATTCGGTTTGCGTCGCGATGGCATGAGCGCGGCCGACGTGTCGGCCCGCGTCGAGAGCATGCTCGAACTGGTGCAGCTAAAAAATTACGGCAAACGCAAGCCGCATCAGCTTTCCGGCGGGCAACAACAACGCGTCGCGCTCGCGCGTAGTCTCGCAAAACGTCCGCAACTTTTATTGCTCGACGAACCGCTGGCCGCGCTGGATAAAAAATTGCGTGAGCGCACGCAACTCGAGTTGGTCAACATCATCGAGCAAGTCGGCGTGACTTGCGTGATGGTGACGCATGATCAAGAGGAAGCCATGACCATGGCCTCGCGCATCGCGGTGATGAGCGAAGGGCGCATATTGCAAATCGGCCGGCCGCATGAAATTTACGAAACGCCGAATTGCCGTTTTGTCGCCGACTTTATTGGCAGCGTGAATTTATTCAAAGGCAAAGTGGCGGTGGACGAATCGGATCACGTCATCATCGATACGCCGGAATGCAAACATTATGTCGGCCACGGCATCACCGGCACCAAGGGCATGGAAGTCAGCGTTGCCGTCCGCCCGGAAAAAATCCGCATTACCAAAGATAAACCGGACAAACCGCACAACTGGGCGCAGGGCATCGTGAAAGAGATGGCCTACCTCGGTAGCTACACGGTGTATCACATCAAACTGCCTTCGGGCAAAGTCATCAAGGCGACCACGGCGAATGCCGAGCGTCTGCCCGATTGGCAACCGACTTGGGACGATCAGGTGTACGCAAGCTGGGACGAGTACGCCATGGTGGTGTTGACGCAGTAATTACCCATGCAAAAATATATCAATAAAATCAATGGCTTATTTACTGGACGTTTTCCAGTGATTGCCGTGCCGTATTTATGGCTGGGGCTGTTTTTTTTATTGCCGTTTTTGATCGTGCTGAAAATCAGCGTGGCGGAAATGGAAACCACCGCTATTACACCCTTGATCAGTTACGTTGAAGGCAAGCTGAATATCAAAATCAATTTCAGTAATTTTGCGTCTTTGTTCAACGACGAAGACCAATATTATTTGTGGACTTATTTGCGCTCCATCGGCTTTGCACTCGCCACCACTTTGCTGTGTTTATTGATCAGTTATCCTTTCGCTTACTTCATGGCGCGTTCGCCAGTTGAGCGTCGCCCGGCTTTGCTCATGTTGGTGATGTTGCCGTTCTGGACATCGTTCCTGTTGCGCATTTACGCCTGGAAGGGCATTCTCGATAACAACGGCTTGTTGAATAATTTTTTACTCTGGCTCGGCGTTATCAATGAGCCGATCCACATGATGCACACCAAATTTTCGCTTATCCTCGGTATGGTTTATACCTATTTGCCCTTCATGATATTGCCGTTGTATTCCAATCTGGTGAAACTGGACAACCGTTTCCTCGAAGCATCGGCTGATCTTGGTGCAACACCGCTGCAAACTTTCTGGCGCATCACCATCCCATTATCCAAAGCGGGCATTATCGCTGGCTCGATGCTGGTGTTCATTCCCTGCATCGGTGAATTCGTCATCCCCGAATTGCTCGGCGGGCCGGAGACGCTGATGATAGGCCGTGTGCTGTGGGATGAATTTTTCAGCAACAACGATTGGCCGCGTGCATCGGCAGTCGCCGTCGTGATGATTTTATTGATCATCGTGCCGCTGGCGATATTCAATAAGTACGAAGCCGAACAACTGGCGGGCAAAAAGCGATGAGCGCGGGAAGCATCAAGCAGGGCGCATTGAGCAAAGGTGTACTCCTGCTGGTGTACGCGTTTCTCTATATTCCTATCATCACGCTGGTGGTGTTTTCGTTTAACGAATCGAAAATGGTCACCCTGTGGAGCGGTTTTTCGCTCAAGTGGTATTACGAAGTGTTGCACGACAAGGAAATCATCAGCGGCTTTTGGTTGTCGCTGAAGATCGCTTTTTTCACCGCGACTGCTTCCGTTGTTCTGGGCACTTTCGCCGCCGTTGCCTTGACGCGCTATAAGCGCTTTGCAGGACGCACGTTATTTGCCGGCATGGTCAGTGCACCGCTGGTGATGCCGGAGGTGATTATCGGCTTGAGCTTGTTGCTGACGATGGTCACGATACAGAAATGGCTGGGTTATCCGGAACGCGGCATGATGACCATCTGGATGGGGCATACGCTGCTAGGCATGGCGTATGCGACCGTGGTGATCCAATCGCGCCTGACCGAAATGGATAAATCACTCGACGAGGCGGCGATGGATTTGGGTTGCAAACCGCTGCAAGTATTCGGCTTGATTACACTGCCGCTGATTACGCAGTCTTTATTGTCGGCGTGGTTGCTGACGTTTACCTTGTCGCTCGACGACGTGGTGTTGTCGATGTTTTTATCCGGCCCCGGCTCGACGACGTTGCCCATCGTGATTTTTTCACGCGCGCGGCTCGGGTTAAATCCGGAAGTCAACGCAGTGGCGGCGGTGACGATTGCCGCAGTCAGCGCCTTTGTCATTTTCGGCAGTATTTATATGGCAAAAGCGGAGAAGAAAAAGCAACGCGAAATCAGCGCGGCTTTCCGCGAGGCGAATCAATAATGTTGAATCACGCAGTAATGAAGTAAGTAAAACAGTAGTGAGTAGTAAAAAGAAAAATTTTATAACCGATTTAGTCGTAATTCATAGCATGGAGGATACAAAATGTTTAGCACCCGTAAACTAGTTTTAGCCGTAGCGTGCGCACTTCCACTCATGGCATCCGCGCAGGACAATAGCGCGATCAAGCAGGAGTTGGACGCGCTGAAGGAAAAAATCAAGCAGTTGGAAAACGCCATGCAAAAATCCACTGGCGCGGCAGAAGATAAAGCCGAAGCCGACCGCGTGCGAGTGAAAGTCGAAAGCCTGGAAGACGACCGCGAGGCGATGGGCTTCAAAGGACTAAAAATCTCCGGCTTTGTCGATCCGACTTATATCTACAACAAAAATGCCGGCACCAGCAGTTTTGTTTTTATGAATAACTTTTTCGATTCGGGTGGTTCGGGTGAGTTCTATACTTACGACAACGCTTATTTCGGGACTGCATTAGTGCGTTTGGAAAAGGAGCTGGATAGCGGTACCAAAATGATGCTCGAATTAATGCCGCATAAAAGTTATGGCTCCAGTTTCAACATCGGCAGCTTGATTAACCAAGCCTTTATTTCCGTGCCGCTGACTTCCAGCCGCTTCAAATTTATTGCCGGGCAAGTCGGCTCATGGCCCGGTTATGAATATCAATTGCCGACGGCGAAGAAAACCATTACCAATAATTTGTTATTCGATTTCACCGAGCCGACTTTCATTACCGGCGCCGGTCTAGACTTAACTGAAGGTAAATGGATTTATAAAGGCATCGTCGGTAATTTGAATTCCGGACGTGTTTACGATACCAAGTCGCCCACACTGCATTATCGCGTCGATTATTCCAAAGGCGAATTTCAGGGCTTCGGTTTTTCCGGCACGCATGGCAAGGCACCGGGAAATTTTGCAGCAGGACAAGCATTTAATACGGCTGCATTTGACAGTGCCGGTGTGCCCACTGGCGATTCGATCATAGTCGAATCAGCCGCGCGTTCACGCCTGGATTATTTCGAAGTGGATGGTTACTTTGTCCGTGGTGATGTCACCGTGATGGGTCAACTGGATTTCGGTCGCCACAGAAAAGCGGCATTTAATGGCGGCGATTCGCAGTGGTTTGGCGCATCTGTATTGGGCGCGTATAAATTTATGCCACGCCTCGAAGGAATATTGCGCTTCGATTACCTCGATAACAATAAAAATGGCGGCGGTACGCCTAATGTGGGAACGCTTACCTGCGTAGACCCAGCAAATGTCGCGACCTGTACATTTGGTGATTCGTCCAACGGCTTTGGCCCGGTTGTAAGTGTAGATATTGATCCGGCCACCCAGCTTCCGACAGGATTGGTAGGAGACCCCAATCGCGGTGCCAAACGCACGGCACTCACTTTGGGCATGAACTACAACTTGAACCAGAACACCTTACTCAAGTTCGAGTTGCGTCATGACCGTGCGAATATTCCGGTATTCATCGACAAAGATGGCCTCAGCAACAAGTCGAATACCATCTTCGGTGCATCGACTTTAGTGAGCTTCTGATTTGGTCTAGTCACCAGCCGGGATAGCGTCAAACCAATTATCCCGGCTGGAGTCTATAGTGAAGTATCAACTCGGATGGCTGATCTAGCCATTTTTTGCTTTAACAAATTATTCAATATAATCAAATACTTATGGATATGAACCCGTCGCTCATCAATTCCGGTTTATTTCGCCAGCAATGTTATATCAATGGCAAATGGTTGGACGAAAAAAGCGGCAAAACATTTGCCGTACATAATCCCGCCACCAGCGTATTGATCGGCAGCGTGCCTGACATGGGTGCGGCGGAAACACGTGAGGCAATCCATGCCGCGCGCGATGCGCAGATTTTGTGGCGCGCCAAAACGGCGAAGGAACGCGCGGCGGTTTTACGTCGTTGGTTTGACCTGATGATGAAAAATCAGGAAGACCTGGCAAAGATATTGACAGCGGAGCAGGGCAAGCCGCTGAGCGAAG
>JAYVGF010000069.1:0-2111 GCA_043772415.1 Betaproteobacteria bacterium | reverse complement strand
GCTGGCGTTGATCGGTTTGTTCAATATCGTCGGCACTTACACCGCCGGATATCTCGGCGGCTTTATGTCGAAAAAATATTTGCTCAGTAGTTTGTATCTGGCGCGCAGTATTATCATTACCGGTTTCTTATTGGTGCCGATTTCGCAATTCACGGTTTATACCTTTGCGATACTGATGGGATTGCTCTGGCTCGCTACGGTGCCGCTCACCAATGGTTTAGTCGCGCAGATCTTTGGCGTGAAACATTTGTCCATGCTGTCGGGCTTTGTATTTTTCAGTCACCAGCTCGGCAGTTTTCTCGGCGTGTGGGCGGGCGGATTTCTGTTCGACAAAACCGGCTCATATAATGTGGTATGGATCATCGCGATCGGACTTGGCTTGATGGCGATGGTCGCTAATTTGCCGATAGACGAACGCGAAGTGTCGCGACTCAAGCCCGCGTAACAATTTTCGGAATACAACATATGAATATCGTCGCCGAACCCAGTCTGCAACAAATACATAATAAAAATATCAATATAATCAACAAGTTACGTCAATTATTGTCTGCGGGCAGTTTGTTATACCAGCGCGAAGACATGACGCCGTATGAATGCGATGGTTTGTCCGCGTATCGCAAAACACCGATGGCGGTGGCGTTGCCGACGACGGAAGAGCAAGTGGTGAATATTCTGCGCGTGTGTCACGAACACAACGTGCCGGTGGTCGCGCGCGGCTCCGGCACTGGTTTGTCCGGCGGCGCGTTGCCGCATGAACAAGGGGTGTTGTTGTCGCTCGCGCGCTTTAACAAAATTCTCAACATCGATCCGCTGTCACGTACGGCGATAGTGCAACCGGGCGTGCGCAACCTCGCTATCTCAGAAGCCGTCGCGCATCTCGGTTTGTATTACGCGCCCGATCCTTCGAGCCAAATTGCCTGCAGCATCGGCGGCAACGTGGCGGAAAATTCCGGCGGCGTGCATTGCCTGAAATACGGTCTCACGGTGCATAACGTATTGCGCATCCGCGTCGTCACCATCGAAGGAGAAGTGATGGAAATCGGCTCCGGCGCACTGGATAGCGCGGGCTACGACATCCTCGCGCTGATGACCGGTAGCGAAGGCATGCTCGGCGTCGTCACCGAAGTCACGGTGAAATTAATTCCCAAACCGCAACGCGCGCAATGCGTGCTCGCCGCGTTTGATGATGTAACGAAAGCGGGCGACGCCGTGGGCAATATCATCGCGGCCGGTATTATCCCCGCCGGATTAGAAATGCTCGACAAGCTCGCCACCGGCGCGGTCGAGCCGTTCGTGAAAGCGGGTTACCCGCTCGACGCCGAAGCGATTTTGTTATGCGAATCCGACGGCACCAATGAAGAAGTCGAAGACGAAATCGGTCGCATGCAACAAATCATGCGCGACAGCGGCGCGACAGAAGTGCGCGTGTCGCAAAACGAAGCTGAGCGCGTGCGCTTCTGGGCCGGGCGCAAAGCCGCGTTTCCTGCCGCCGGGCGCATCTCGCCCGACTACTATTGCATGGACGGCAGCATCCCGCGCAAAGCCTTGTCCGAAGTATTGCTGGCGATTGCCGAGATGACCAAAAAATACGGCCTGCGATGCATGAATGTGTTTCACGCCGGTGACGGCAACTTGCATCCGCTGATTTTGTACGACGCCAATATTCCCGGCGAGCTGGAAAAAACCGAAGCCTTCGGCGCGGAAATTTTGGAGCTGTCGATTAAAGTTGGCGGCACCATCACCGGCGAACACGGCGTCGGCATGGAAAAAATCAACCAGATGTGCGTGCAATTCGCGCCGCGCGAATTGGAAATGTTTCATGCAGTGAAGCATGCGTTCGACGAACACGCGCTGCTCAACCCCGGCAAAGCCGTGCCGACTCTACATCGCTGCGCCGAGATGGGCGCGATGCATGTGCATAAAGGGCAAGTGAATCATCCAGATTTACCGCGTTTTTAAGTTAAATGTAACTATCTGATTATAATAAGAAAATTATGAATTTCTCGATACAGGATTTACAACAAAAAATTCAGCGTCACGCTGAAACAGGTACGCCGTTACGCCTGCGTGGTTGCGGCAGCAAAGATTTTTATGGCGGTGAATCGCGCGGC
>JAYVGF010000068.1:0-4244 GCA_043772415.1 Betaproteobacteria bacterium | reverse complement strand
TGAGCAAACCATCGCCGAGATTAAACAGTCCGCTGAACAGAAAATGGGCAAGAGCCTGGAAGCGCTCAAAAACGACTTGAGCAAAGTGCGCACCGGGCGCGCCAGCACGGGCATTCTCGATCATGTGATGGTCGATTACTACGGCACCATGACGCCGATAAAAGGTTTGGCCAATATCAACCTTGCCGATGCGCGTACTATTACCGTGCAACCATTCGAGAAAAAATTGGCCGGCGCAATCGAAAAAGCCATCCGTGATTCCGATTTGGGTTTGAATCCTTCGGCGCAAGGTGAGCTCGTGCGCGTACCGATGCCTGCGCTGACGGAAGAGCGCCGCCGTGATTTGGCTAAAGTGGTGAAAAGTGAAGCCGAAGGCGCGCGTGTCGCGGTGCGTAATATCCGCCGCGATGCCAACGCGCATTTGAAAGATTTGCTCAAGGCCAAAACCATTTCCGAAGACGATGACCGTCGCGCGACAGAAGAAATCCAGAAATTGACTGACAAATGTATCGCCGAAATCGATAAGCAAGTCCAAGCCAAAGAAGTAGAACTGATGGCGGTTTAACCGTCGAGGGCCAACCTTGTCCCTGTTCAAAAGTTCAACCCAGCAAGTCCCCGAAGCCCCAGCGGTGCCGCACCATGTCGCCATCATTATGGACGGCAACGGCCGCTGGGCAAAAAAACGTTTTCTGCCGCGTTTTGAAGGCCATCGTCGTGGCGTGGAAACCGTGCGCCAAATTATTTTGGCCTGTATCGAACAGCGTGTCGATTACTTAAGCTTGTTTGCTTTCAGCAGCGAAAATTGGCGCCGGCCCGAAGAAGAAGTGTCGGTGCTGATGAAATTATTCATGATGGTGCTGCAAAAAGAAGTGAAAAAATTGCACGAAAAAAATGTGCGCCTCAAGTTGGTCGGCGACATGTCGGCGTTCAGCGCCGAGATCAATCAACATATCGCTGCATCCGAAGCGCTGACGCGCAACAACACGGGGCTCACGTTGAGCATCTGCGCCAATTACGGCGGCCGCTGGGATGTGGTGAACGCCACGCATCGATTACTTGCCGACCAACCGCAGCTTGCGCAAACCTTTACCGAACAAGATCTCGCGCCGTATCTCGCCATGAGCCACGCGCCGGAACCGGATTTATTTATCCGCACCGGCGGGGAGCAACGCATCAGTAATTTTTTATTGTGGCAGTTAGCTTATTCGGAAATGTATTTCAGCGAAGTGCTGTGGCCCGACTTCGATGCGAAAGAATTGGCCAAGGCAATAGAGTCTTATCAACAACGTGAACGTCGCTTCGGACGCACCAGCGATCAACTTAAAAGCAATGAAACTTTTGCAGCAGAAGCGGAAAAATAGAGCTTGCTATTAATGATAAAATATTCAATTAAATCAAATAGTTATATAAATAAAATAATAGTTATTTTGACACCAGAAATAGCATGTTAGCCCAGCGCATCATCACTGCAGTTATATTGGTCGCTTTGCTATTGGCGGCGCTGGTTTGGTTGCCGCAAATGGGCTGGACGCTAGTCGTCGTCGCGCTGGTGCTGGTTGCAGCTTATGAGTGGGCGAAGCTGTGCGGCTTTACCGGTAATGCAAATTATATTTATTTGGCTGCGACCTTATTGGTTTTCTGGCTGGCCTTGGCTTACCAATCAGCCGATGAATATTGGCATGGCCTGCCCATTTATGTCATCGCGGCGCTGTTCTGGTTTGTAGTAGCGCCACTATGGCTGGCGAAGTCTTATCAAAATAAAAATACTATTTCAATGGTCATCACCGGCTGGGTCGTTATCGTACCGACCGGTTTGGCGATGATTTTTTTGCCGCGCCCGTTTGAGTTGCTCGCGTTGATGGCGACGGTATGGGTGTCAGACGTCGCCGCGTATTTTGCCGGTCGCGCCTTCGGCAAACACAAACTCGCGCCGTCCATCAGCCCGGGAAAAACCTGGGAAGGCGTAGCAGGCGCATTGATCGCGGTATTGATTTACGCAGAAGTATTACAGCGCATGGGTTTTACTTTTTCGCAGTCGGGCACGCAAGGCTATTCGCTGAAAATCACCGCGCTGTTACTGCTGCTCGCATGCCTTGGCATAATCGGCGATTTATTTGAATCATGGATGAAACGCTGCGCCGGCGTAAAAGACAGCGGACAAATTTTACCCGGCCACGGCGGCGTGCTGGACCGCATCGACGCGCTGACCTCGACCTTACCTATGGCGGCGTTAGCGCTGGGACTTATGGGCAGACTGCATTGAAAAACCTCACCATACTCGGTTCGACCGGCAGTATCGGCGTCAGCACGCTGGATGTGATCGCACGCCATCCGGCTAAATTTTCTGTCGTCGCGTTGTCGGCGCATAGCAAAATTGAAGAGCTGTATAAACAATGCGTGCAGTTCAAGCCGAAATTCGCCGTCATGCATGATGCGGATAACGCGGAACAACTGAGAAAAAAAATACAACAGGCTGGCTTACCGACTGAAGTGCTGGCCGGACCTGCAGCGCTAGAGCAAATCGCGGCTTTGCCCGAAGTACATGCCGTGATGGCGGCGATAGTCGGCGCCGCAGGGCTGCAGCCTACCCTGGCAGCGGCGCGTGCAGGCAAGCTCGTCATGCTGGCCAACAAGGAAGCCTTGGTCATGTCCGGCGACATCATGATGGATTTGGTCAAGCAACACGGCGCAACGATTTTGCCCATCGACAGCGAGCACAACGCAGTGTTTCAGGCGCTGCCACGCAATTTTGCCGATGGCATGGGCAAAGTCGGCGTGAAAAAAATTATTCTCACTGCCTCCGGCGGACCATTTCGCCAAGCGGATGCCGCGACCTTGGCGCGCGTCACACCGGAGCAAGCCTGCGCACATCCGAACTGGGTGATGGGACGTAAAATTTCCGTCGATTCCGCCACCATGATGAACAAAGGCTTGGAAGTCATCGAAGCCCATTGGCTGTTCGGTTGCAGTGCCGACCAAATCGACATCGTGGTGCATCCGCAAAGCGTCATTCATTCGATGGTGCAATACACCGACGGCTCCGTCATCGCGCAACTCGGCAACCCGGACATGCGTACGCCGATAGCGTATGCCTTGGGTTATCCTGAGCGTATCGATGCTGGCGTCGATATGCTGGATTTAATTAAAACCGCACGACTGGATTTCGAACCGTGTGACCGTCAGCGTTTCCCTTGCGTAGAATTGGCTTATCAGGCGCTGAAACGTGGCGGCACGGCTCCCGCCATTTTGAATGCAGCGAACGAAATCGCGGTAGAAAAATTTCTCGACCACAAGCTCGCATTCAACGCCATTGCCAAATTAATTGAAGCCACACTTGAACGCGTTAGTGCGAAGCCTGTCCATAGCTTGCAGGATGTGCTTAACGCCGACAGCGCAGCGCGTCGCACGGCAACCGAACTGGCGCAGCAAATCAACGCGACTGTCTGATGATTCAGATAGCGAAACGGAAATAATATGGCACAGACTTTTTTCATCACTGTAATTTCGTTCATATTCGCCCTCGGTATCCTGATTTTTTTTCACGAGCTGGGGCATTATCTGGTCGCACGTTGGTGCGGCGTGAAAGTGCTGCGTTTTTCCATCGGCTTCGGCAAAGTGTTGGCGTCCAAACGTATCGGGCCCGATCAGACTGAATGGTCGTTGTCGGCATTTCCCCTCGGCGGTTACGTGAAAATGCTGGATGAACGCGAAGGAGACGTGCCAGCCGACCAGCTATCGCGCTCGTTCAATCGTCAAACTGTGTGGAAGCGTATTGCGATTGTGTTGGCCGGGCCGGTGGCCAATTTTCTGCTGGCGATATTTT
Source organism: Betaproteobacteria bacterium (assembly GCA_043772415.1). Taxonomy (GTDB): domain Bacteria; phylum Pseudomonadota; class Gammaproteobacteria; order Burkholderiales; family JBEEJL01; genus JBEEJL01. The sequence goes on along the minus strand of JAYVGF010000068.1, from coordinate 421 downwards.
TTTACTGGATATTATTTGTGGTGGGTGCGCCCGGCATCAAGCCTGTCATCGCTGAACCGGCCAAAAACACCGCCGCGCAACTAGCGGGACTGCAAGCGGGCGAGCGGATTTTGTCGGTCAACGGTGACGTAACGCAAACCTGGCAGGATGTGCGTCTTGCTTTGTTGAACGTAGCGGTCGAAAGCAAAAAAGCACAACTGGAATTGCAAAATGCCAAGGGTGATTTATTTCAGCGCAAACTCGATCTGGAAGCGCTCACGCCGACAGATTTGGAAGCGGATTTTGTTGCCAAACTGGGTTTGACGCTTAATCCACCGCACATTAAACCGGTGATCGCCGAAGCGATTATTGATGGAGCAGCGCAAAAGGCTGGATTGCAAGCAGGCGATGAAATTATCGAGGTCGAAGGACAAAAAATTGC
>JAYVGF010000067.1:0-4097 GCA_043772415.1 Betaproteobacteria bacterium | reverse complement strand
GGAACATTAATAGTAGCGAGATCGATTTTCTCGCCGCACATAGTCAATCGATTGGGCTTGACCAGATTATTTTCGAGGTAAGTGTTTTTGACGTAATAGGCGAACATCGGGCCGGGCAAATTGGTGCTGTCGCTGTTCCAATAAAGCAGATCGAACGCGTCAGGCATTTTGCCCTTGAGATAATTATTCACCACGTAATTCCACACCAAATCGTTGGCACGCAAACTGGAAAACGCCGACGCCAATTCCGTTCCGGGCAGCAAGCCACCCTTGGCGTATTGTTTTTCTTTTTTCTCTACGAACTCACGGTTGACATACACGCTGATATCGCCGACCTGGCTGAACTCCAGCAAGGCCGTCATCAAGGTCAAGCTGGCGACTTTATCTTCGCCGCGCGCGCGCAATACTGCCAGCGCGCTGGAGAGTATGGTGCCGCCGACGCAAAAACCCAAAGCATTAATTTTTTTCTGCTTGGTGATTTTGCCCACGACATCAATAGCGGCGATGACGGCCTCGAGATATTCGTCCCACACCAGATGGCCCATCGCCTCGGGCACGTTGCGCCATGAAAGCATGAATACAGTATGGCCCTGCTCGATGGCAAAACGCACCAGCGAATTGTCCGGCTGCAAATCCATAATGTAAAATTTGTTGATACACGGGGGTACCAAAAGCAAGGGCCGTTCGAACACGGTTTTGGTCAGTGGCTTGTATTGAATCAACTGGATTAACGGCGTTTGGAAAACCACTTCGCCTTCACTCACGCCGACATTGCGTCCGACCTCAAACGCTGCTTCATCGGTCATCGAAATGCGGCCTTTTTCCATATCGGCCAATAGTTGTTTCATGCCGATGGCGATGCTCTCGCCTTCGGTTTCCAATGCCAGTTTCAGCACTTCAGGATTGGTCGCGGCGAAATTGGTCGGGGCGATGGCGTCGAGATATTGCTTGGTGTAAAACTTTAGTTTTTTGCGCTCAACCGCATCAAGATCGGCTTTTTCCACCGTATCCAGCATCAATTGCGAAGTGTTGAGATACGATTGCTTGATGTATTGGAACATCGGATACTCGTTCCATTCCGGCGCGGCAAAACGCTTATCCGTTACCGGCGTCGATGCCACCGACGTTGGGGCGCCGAGCATAGTCATCCAAAGGGAAATTTGCTGTTGGTAATAGCGGCCTTGCAGATCGGCCAATAGATCGGGATGCTGCGCGAGATGCGTGGTGAGGGTCTGCAACGATTGCGTCATGCCGTCGCCGCTTTGTCCTTGGATTTTCTCCAGCATATCTTGCATGGCTTGCCTGCTGGCCATGTTCAAAGCCTCGAGCAAACCGTCGATGCTTTTACCTTCACTCTTGGAATCGACGCGCGCTTTCATGTAATGCTTCCGCTGGTGTTAATGCCCGCTGTTTGGATTAGACTACCACTCGCCGATGCGCTATTCAAGCCAGATTTTTTAATAATACTTCCGTAAGCCAAATTGAGCCGACCCCCAAGCCTATCAACAGCACTTGTTCCAACGTGGCTGCGAGTTGCGTACGTCGATGCAGGCCGGGAATCAGGTCGGCTACTGCCACATAAATCATGCTAGCTGCGGCGATGCCGAGCAAAATCGGTATTGCCTGCTGCATACCCTGCAAGGCGAAATAGGCCACTACGCCGCCGACCATCATCGCCACGCTCGACAGCAAGTTCACCAGCAGCGCGCGGCGCTTAGTGAAACCGGAGTGGAGTAAAATCAAAAAGTCGCTGACTTCCTGCGGGATTTCGTGCGCAATAATCGCCAGCGCAGTGACGACACCCAAACGCGTGTCGGTCAAAAACGCAGCGGCGATAATCACGCCATCGACCAAATTATGAAACGTCGTGCCGATCATGATCATCATGCCGCTGCGGCCGTGGTCGTGCCCGTGGCTGTGCGCATCATGCACTTCGCAATCTTCGGTGTGGCAATGGCGCCACAACACCAATTTTTCCAGTATGAAAAAAAGCAAAATGCCGAACAGGATCGACGCGGTGAGATGCTGGATATTTTTGGTCAGCTCGAACGCATGCGGCAAAATTTCCAGAAACACCGCGCCGAGCAGCGCGCCGATGGCGTAGCTGATCAACATATTCACCCACGATGCTTTGGCGGTAAAAGCGAACGCGGCAGCGATACTAATCGATAGCACACCGCCTGATAAGGTAGTCAGTATTATCCAGGTGAGTGTATGCATTTTATTTTAAGTGTTTGATTATATTGAATATTTTATTCAAGCCAAATCAACGATGCCATACGTCCGGTTTCTTTATCGCGTCGGTGAGAAAAAAATCTCGCGTCGTTAACAGTGCAAAACTCTCCACCGAATATTTGCGTCACGCCTGACTTGCTTAATCGCTGGCGCGCCAGTAGATAAATATCCGCCATAAACCTGCCGTTGGTTTTTTCGCTGAATGCCATTACAGCTTGCGCGTCTTGGCGCAAAAAAGCCTCGCGCACTTCTTTGCCGACTTCAAAATTGTTTGGCCCGATTGCTGGCCCGAGATAAACCATTAACTCCCCTGCTTCGCTTTGCATGGCATGGATCGTATTTTCGATTACTCCCGCGCACAATCCGCGCCAGCCCGCATGCGCCGCCGCGACGACCGTTCCCTGCTGATTGCAAAACAATAACGGGATACAATCAGCCGTGGCGATAGCGCAAACCGTCTTCGCTTTACGCGCAACACTGGCATCGGCCTCGGCCAGTCCATGCAAACTGTCGGCATCGACCACTTGCGTACCATGCACTTGACGCAGCCATTTCGGCTCAACCGGTAAATGTCGGCGCAAAATCGATCGATTGGCTTTCACGGCTTTTATATCATCGGTCAAAAACGCGCCGAGATTCATGCTGGAAAATGGGCCGGTGCTCACGCCGCCGGCGCGCGTGGTGATCAGCGTCCGCACATTTTTCGGCGCAGGCCAATCGGGGATGATCCATTCAACGGGAAGATTCATGGCTCCAAACGCAAAACATTCAACAGCGCCACCATGTCGGTCGGCATAGGCGCTTCCCAGCTCACCAGCTCGCCTGTTTTCGGATGGATCAGCGCCAGCCTGGCGGCGTGCAATGCCTGCCGCGCAAAAAATTGCAGGGCAGCCTTGATTTTTTCGTCGTCCTCTTTCACTTTATAGATGCGCTGTTTGCCGCCGTAAGTCGCATCGCCCACCAGCCCAAAACCTATGTATTGCATATGGACGCGGATTTGATGCGTGCGCCCGGTTTCCAGATTACATTGGACTAAAGTGTGATACGGCATGCGCTCTACAATTTTGTAATGCGTGATGGCTTCCTTGCCGCTGCCGACCACCGCCATTTTAATGCGCTGTTGAGGATGCCGGCCGATGGGCGCTTCCACTGTGCCGTCACTCAACATGGTGCCTTCGACCACCGCCATATATTCCCGCTTCACGCTGCGCGCCTGTAACTGGCGCACCAGATCGGTTTGCGCTTGCAAAGTCTTCGCCACCACCAGCAAGCCGGTCGTGTCTTTATCCAGTCTATGCACGATGCCCGCGCGCGGCACATTGCCCACTTGCGGCGCGTGATGCAACAAGGCGTTGAGTAGCGTACCGCTCCAATTGCCACTGCCCGGATGCGTTACCAACCCGGCCGGTTTGTTGAGGACAATTATCGTATCGTCCTCAAACAAAATATCCAGCGGTATATCTTCCGGCAGATAAGCCGATACTTCCGGCGCGGCTTCCGGCTCCACCAATATAGTGTGGCCTGCGGCAACCTTTTGCTTCACCGTGGCCTGCACGCCATTCACGCTGACGCCGCCATCGCGCACCCACTGCTGCAAACGGCTGCGCGAATATTCCGGCAACAGCTTAGCCAGGGCGTGGTCGAGACGCAATCCGGCACAATCCGCCGGAACGGTCAGTTCGATTTCTTCCGGCGCTACGTCGGCTACGGCAGTGCTTGCGCCCTCGCCGATTGGGTTATAATCAGGCAATACTTTTTCAGGATTCTTCATGATGCGTAGTGTAACGATATTTGCTCTCCTCTGCCTCGCCTTCCTCGCCGCTTGCAGCACCACGGCCAGTAAAGATGAGAAAAAAAATTGG
>JAYVGF010000066.1:0-6199 GCA_043772415.1 Betaproteobacteria bacterium | reverse complement strand
GCAACAAAATATTTTGTAGAAAAATATCTAATATAATCAAATAGTTACAAAAATATTCTGGCTGTGTAAATGTTGTTTTGGCATTGCATAAATCATCTAGGCTTATGTCCAAGGGGCAGACTGGCGATTGGTTATCGTCATTCCCTTGACCATGTGGCGCAATTCGCTTTACTCATTTGACGCCCTACCGCCATTACATTATTTACTACCACCGCATTTCCAGCCGCACTGACGCAGACACATCACTTCTCCCAATGTTGGTGACGGTATCGAGTTGCTTATCTTCTTTAATAGTGTTGACGGTTTCACTATCCAGCGGCGCGAGATTGGCCAGGCCGAAGCGAAGTTTGGCTTTCGGCGTAACGGCCCATAGCGCATATACATCGGTCACCCGGCGTGCATTAACAAACGTACTTTGGTTGTCGTCAACTTGTGTTGTGTAGGCCGGAGTGAAGCCGAGGTTGCCGCCGACGCTCCAGGCGGTTGCGGGCAATTTATAATCGAGTCCGAAATTGCCGGTGGCGCGCGGTTGTTGGTCGATGCGATTGTAGGGGCCGGCCACGCCGCTTACTTTTGAATCATACAAGCTGAGGTTGAAGCGTAAGTTTACCGGCGCTGCGTTCTCTATCGCATCGCTCAATTTGAACTTGGCGTCGAACTCGACGCCTTGCGTGATCGCACTGCCGATATTCTGCGGGCGATTCACAAAACGCGGCACAGGCGCATAACTGACGTTTTCCAGCGCAGGGATATTACGAATCAAGTCAGTAATATTGCGCCGAAATAAATTCACCGACACTATGCCGCCGCCTGCGAGATAACGTTCGTAGGCAAGATCGATGCCTTTGGCTAACTCGGCTTTGAGATTCGGGTTGCCGGCTGAGTCTGCGTTAGTCGCAAGGTTTGTTTCCGTGATAGGCGTCCTGTTGTTAATGCTGGGCCGGGCGATCAGATTTTGCGTGGTTGGCGGTTTGTAGCTCTGCGTTACACTCAAACGCACCTGGTCTTTGCGCGGCGAGGCGAAACGCCACACCAAATGGCCAACTGGTGTGATCACGCGGCTTTCATTGCTCACGCTACTCAATGCATCGTCGCTATTCGTCTGTATCGATTCCCAGCGCACGCCGAGATTGGCGCTGAGATTTTCCGCTGGATCCCATTCGTCCTGAATAAAAAGTGCGGTGCGGTTGATTGACGCTTGCAAGTCGCCGCCGAGATCAAGCGCTTGCTTAATTCCGCCTCGCGTTTGTAGCGTCGAACCTGTCTCATTACGTTTCACGCGCTCGACTTCCGTGCCCAACACGCCGCTGTGACCCGATTCAAAACTGCGCATCGCTTTGAGGTTTAAGCTCCAGGAACGATCGCTGATGTCGGCCATTTTTTGTTCGGTTAATGGGTCAGTGCCTGTCTGGCTCAGATTTGCATCGTTCTTGCTTTTGAAGCTGCCGATATTGGCGCGCACATCCAGGCGTGTTTGCGAGTCGAGACGTTTCAACAACTGTGTGTTCAGGCGCAACACATCGTACCTGCCGTCGGCAACACTATCGCTGTTGGTAAACGAACCATTGGTGAGGGTGCTGATGGAGTGCGTGCGGCTTTCGTTATGCACGAGGAAGGGTTGCACGCTGAACAATTCGCCCGCGCCAAGGCGCCATTGCACGCGCGAACTTAAAAATACGCTGTTACGTTGCGCGTCGGCAGAGCTGTTGCTCTCTTGAGGCAATGCGGATAAACCCGTCCTCAAATCCGTGATCAGCGTGCTGGAACGGTTATCGGTTAATTGATCGTTACGGTTGAGCGACAAAGATAAATTATAGGTTCCCGTATCGCTAAAACTATCATTGCGGGTCCAAGTTGCGTTGGGCGAATAGCGGTTGCGTTCTTCCTGCACGCCGACTTTGAATTCATCCGACTTTACTTTTAATGGCTCGCGTAACACGATGTTAATCGTTCCCGCGACCGCTCGCGTGCCCGTCTCCGCCGTTGGCGCGCGTAAAATTTCGATGCGCTCGACTTGGTCGGGTGAAATTTGTTCCATCGAAAACCCCGGCGGGCTGCGTTCGCCGTTGATGAGCATTTGCGTATAACCGCCGCCCATGCCGCGCATCGCCACACCGCCGCCGCGACCGGGTCGGCCGCCTTGCGTCACGCCGGGCAAGCGTTTGAGCACATCACCTAAATTAGTATCGCCGTATTGTTCGATGTCTTCACGGTTGATAATAATTTTCGCTGCAGTGGAATTACGTCGGTCACTTTGTGCATCTTTTTTGCCGGTCACTTCTATCGCTTCAACTTTTTCCGGCGCGGGTTCAGGCTTTGGTTTTTTTGCCGCGGGGGATGCTTCCGTCGGACTTGGTGTCGTATCTGGCGTTTGCTGCGCTTGTGCGTGTAGCGCCAATAGCGATGTCGCAAGAATAATTGATGGAAAACGTAAGGCCGAGAATGACATCATGAAATTCCGATGGTAAATGAATGAATATAACCATATGATTTAATTAATAATTTCTATATTCTATAGCAATGACGCAGCAGAGATAATAATGCCGTCACTGTCTGCATAGATATAGTGGCCGGGTATAAAACTCACGCCACCGAATGTGACTGCGATATCCACATCACCCGCGCCTTTTTTAACGCTCTTCAGAGGATGCGTGTTCAACGCGCGAACGCCGATTGGGATGCGCGATATTTCATCGCTATCGCGGATGCAGCCATACACGACGATACCGGCCCAATGATTTTTATGTGCCAGCTCCGCGATCAATCCGCCAACCAGCGCGCAGCGCAACGAGCCGCCGCCATCGACCACCAATACTTTTCCTGTGCCGTCTTTGGATAAGGCATCGCGCACGAGCACGTTATCTTCGAATACTTTTACGGTGGAAATGACGCCGTGAAAATTTTTCACGCCGCCGTAAATATAGAATAGCGGCGCGACGACTTGCACTTTGCCTTCGTTAGCGTCGCATAAATCGGTAGTGAGGAAGGTCATGTTTATTCCTTAGCTTAAAAGTAACCACAGAAGCACAGAGAAAAGCCAAAACAACCGTCATTTCCGCGCAGGCGGGAATCCAGCGCTTTTCAAAAAATAGCTCACTTCAAAACCGCTTGTGAAAAGCGTTCTTGTTTTAGCTGGATTCCTGCCTGCGCGGGAATGACGGCCATGTAAACTTCCGCGCTTTGCCTGCAACTCGATGCTAATTTATGTTGCTTGTAAAAGTTCAACGGCAGGATACTCACTTCGTTCAGGATGACTTATTTCTATTTAGCCTTGGCTTTTTCTTTTTGTCTCTGTGCCACTGTGGTTCAAAATTTTATTTTGAAATCTTCCTTCACCATCGCCCAGCGTTCATGATCGCACCAGCGTCCGGCGATTTTCAGATAGCCAGGTGAATAACCCTCGCGTTGAAAACCGACTCGCTTCACCAGCGCAATTGACACCTTGTTCTCCGGCTGGATATTCGCTTCTACGCGATGTAATTTCAGTTTGCCGAATGCGTGCTTGAGCACAAGATGCAATCCTTCCGTCATATAGCCCTGGCTGGCGTAAGGGGCGCCGACGGCGTAACCCATATAACAACTGCAAAACGAACCGTAAGACATTTGACTCAAACCAACCGAGCCGACTATCGCGCCGTCAGAGTTCAAACAAACTAGCAGTGTAAATTTATCCTCCGCTTTATCATCGCGCAAATATTGTTTGAATTGTGTTTGCGTGGTTAACGGCGACAGCCAGCCTTTATGCAATTCGCGACTGGCGCGATTTAAGCTTATCCATTCGGGTCCGTCATCCGCAGTTAGAGCGCGGATGAAAACTTTCTCTCCGCGCTGCAATATTGCGCGCTTAGAAACTTTCGTCGGGGCCAAGATATCTCCATTGCCCTAAGGGTAAATCGCCTAGCTTGACGTTGCCAATACGGATACGTTTTAGCGCGGTGACTTTGAGGCCGACCAGTTCGCACATGCGGCGGATCTGGCGCTTGCGCCCTTCTTTCAAAATGAAGCGCAACTGTTCATCGTTTTGCCATGACACTTTGGCGGGTTTGAGTTTGACGCCGTCGAGTTCGAGGCCGTGTTGTAACTTACGCAAGCCTGCTTCGCTGAGTGTGCCGACGACACGCACCAGATATTCTTTTTCGATTTGTGAATCTTCGCCGATGAGTTGTTTGGCGATGCGACCGTCTTGCGTGAGCACAAGCAATCCGGTGGAATCAATATCCAATCTTCCTGCAGGCGCGATGCTGCGCACATGCTCGGGAGAAAAAATTCTTACCGTGTGATTACCTTTTTGCTGATTCTCTTTGGTCACTAATAATATCGCGGGCTTCATCCCCGGCTCTGGTTGGCCTGATACATAACCTATTGATTTATTTAATAAAATTGTAACTCTATCGTCTTGATTTTTTTGCGCGCGCTTATCTAATTTGATTTCTTGATCAGGGTCGATGCGCGTGCCGAGCTCGATAATTTTTTCACCATCGACAAACACCCAGCCGCGCGCGATGTAGTCATCGGCTTCACGACGCGAGCAGATGCCGCGCTCGGACATAATTTTGGACAGGCGGATTTTTTCAGTCATTACAGTGTGGCGTAGTAGCGTTCAATAGTGAGACGGATTTTTTCCAGCGCGCCTTGCGCGGCGCGTTCGCCTTCGAGAATGGCGAGATGCTTGCCTTTGAAATCGGCCGGGCTCATATCGCCGATGTTCGGACGTATCACCACTTGTGCTTCATTCAATTCAAAATAATTAATCGACTTGCCCATGATTGCAAATGTCTGCAACAACAAATCCAAACCATTGCCAGTCTTGCCGCTTTCCGGCGGCTTGGAAATATCCACCGCGATCACAATATCCGCGCCGAGTAATTTCGCTGCACGGACGGGAACCGGGCTGGTGAGACCGCCATCGACATACTCTCGGCCGGAAATCGCCACCGGCTGGAACACGCCGGGTACGCTGCTCGACGCGCGCACTGCCATACCGGTGTTGCCCTGGCGGAACACGGCCATCTCGCCGCTTTGTAAATCTGTCGCGACCACGCCGAACACTTTATTCAGCTTTTCAATATTGCGATTATTCAACGCTTGGTTGATGTAGTTCTGCAAACTCTCGCCTTTGAACACGCCGCGATTGGGCAAGATGGTCCAATCGGTGGCGACGCTCTCGTCCATCGCCAGTGCGGTTTTTTGTAAATCAAAGCCATTGACGCCGCCAGCGTATAACGCGCCAACGATACTGCCGGCGCTGGTGCCGGTGATGATGTCGATATTGATGCCCTGCGCTTCCAAAGTTTTAATCACACCGACATGGGCGAAGCCGCGCGCCGCGCCGCCGCCTAAAGCCAATCCGATTTTAGGGGGATTTTTTTTGCGTGCGGCCACCGGCTCAGGTTTAATTTCTACCGGCGCAGGGTTAGGCGTAACAGTTGGCTGCGCGATAACCGGCTTCGTTGGCTCAGTTGCGACCGGTATCGATTTGCAAGCGGAAAAAAATATTCCGGCGCAAACCAATAGCAGCAGTTTCAAAACGGACCTAAACAAAATCAATGATTGCCGCGCGGCTTGAACAAAGCTGGCACAGGTTTCGATGCACCGGGTTTGCGCGAAGCGTTATTCGCGGGTTGCGGCGCGCTGGTACGCACGGCGGGTTGCGAAATCGAACCCGCTGGCAAATCCGGGCTCTTGGTAGAAACACGGCCGTGCGGGGAACGCGGTGTTTCGGTTTTGCTTCTATGCGATTCATGCCGCGTATGCGAGGCGGGTTTGTCGTGTTCGCGTTTCTCGCGGGCATGCGGCTCACGCGCGCGTGGTTCTGCCGGTTTCGATTCGCTGCTCTTTTCATTGCGCGAATTTTCTCCCCTGCCGCCGCGCGCGCGCTCATGCCGACGCGGTGCATCGCTCACCGCTTCACCTTGGGTCATCTCAAAACCGGGCATGGTTTGTTTTTCCAAAGTCATTTTCAACATTTTTTCGATTTCTTTGAGCGACTTGATTTCTTCACCGCACACCAATGAAATCGCTTCGCCCGACGAACCGGCACGGCCGGTGCGGCCAATGCGATGCACGTAATCTTCCGCCACATGCGGCAACTCGTAGTTAATCACATGCGGCAATTGATCAATGTCGAGACCGCGCGCGGCGATGTCGGTGGCGACCAATACGCGCACTTTGCCGTCTTTGAAATCAGCCAAGGCTTGCG
>JAYVGF010000065.1:0-5855 GCA_043772415.1 Betaproteobacteria bacterium | reverse complement strand
TCGCGTTGCCGCGCCAACACGCCGTGCAATTCGGATTGCGGGCCGTGGAAGATCACGCCGTGACGGCTGAACACATGCCCTTCGCGGCTCACCAGCAGCGCGCCGGCAGGCAAGTTGCGCGCAAGCGCAATGCCTTGCAAACGGTCTTCGACTACATAGACCTGCGCCAATACTTCCTGCAAAAATCCGCGCGCGCCATTGTTTTGCAACTTCACCATACTCATCAGCGGCTTGAGTCCGGCGTGTTCGGCCGACGCTACGTTGTTATCGCCATCGACGAACAACGCGACATTGCCCGGCGGCGGTTCGTGCAACAGCGCAGAGGCGCGTTCCATACCGGCGATACGAATGGCATTCAGGCGCGTGCCGAGCGCGCCTTCCAGCGCGTCTTCCCAACCTTTTTCGATGCTGATTTGTTGCCACAGCCGCGCGTTGGAACCGAGCTGATGGCGATCTATCCATGCTTGCAGCTTTTGGTTGTTATCAAGCTTGCTTTGTTGCGCCTGCAAAGTATGCAACTGCGCTTCTTCGCGCGCGAGCAGTGCGAGCATTTCTTGCAACTGCGTGGTGCCGCTGCGCTTTTGCTCTTCCAACGAAGGTAAAGTTTTTTCCAGTGCCGCTAACGCTTCGCGTTCCTGGGTTAGCTTGCTTTCCAGATCGGATAAGGTTTGCTTATGCGTTGCCAATGTTTCCAGATCCGGCGCAACCAAGCCTTCGAGTTCCTGACTCAGTTTGTCGGCGCGCTGCTCAAGCTGCGATACCAGTTTCATCGCGTGCGACTCGCGCGTTTCGGCCACGCTTTGTTCCTGCTCGGCTTGCGACAAGTCTTTTTGCGCGGCGGCGACTTTCTCGGCGAACTGTTGGTAATGCGTGTCGTGTTCCGGCGTTTTCAGTTTGACGGTTTCAACTTCAGTCAACTTGCTTGACGCCAGTTGCGTGGCGCTGCCGAGCTTGCCTTGCCACTGCGTCAATTCAATTGACGCCGTTTCTTTTTGCAGGCTGATTTCAACCACCTGACGCACGATGGTCGCCAACTGGTTTTCCACACGGCGGCGCGTGTCGGTGAGATGCTGCAAGTCTTGTTCGACGCGCGCGACTTCGGCATTGGCCGTATAAAGATCACCTTGCACCGCGTGGAGCTTGTCACCTGCGGCGTAATGTTCCTGGCGCGAGGCTTCGAGTTTAGTTTCCCACTCACGCAGGTTCGCGGTTTGCGATTCGAGTTGCGTGGTGAGTTTTTCAATATCACGCCCGAAGCGGTCGCGGTTATTATCGGCGTCGCGTTTTTTGGCGAAGGCCAATAGATTTTGCGAAGTGGAAAGTTCCGACTGCAAGGCTTTATATTGCTCGGCGACTTGCGCTTGCGTTTCCAGCTTGGTGATTTGATTCACCAATTCATTGACGATGTCTTGTACGCGCGCGAGGTTGTCGCGCGTATCCTGCAGACGGTTTTCGGTTTCTTTGCGGCGCTCTTTATATTTCGACACCCCGGCTGCTTCTTCCAGAAACACGCGCAGCTCTTCCGGCTTGGATTCGATCACACGCGAAATCATGCCCTGCTCGATAATCGCGTAAGCGCGCGGGCCGAGACCCGTACCGAGAAAAATATCCTGCACATCGCGGCGGCGCACATGCTGGTTATTGACGTGATACGAAGAAGTGCCGTCGCGCGTGAGCACGCGCTTGACGGAAATTTCCGCGTATTGTTGCCACTGTCCGCTGGCGCGGCCGAGGCTGTTGTCGAATACCAGCTCGACCGACGCCCGGCCAACCGGTTTGCGTTCCGACGAGCCGTTGAAGATCACGTCTTGCATGGTTTCGCCGCGCAAATGTTTGGCCGACGATTCGCCGAGCACCCAGCGTACCGCATCGATCACATTGGATTTACCGCAACCGTTAGGCCCGACCACGCCGACCAATTGGCCAGGCACAGAGATCGTAGTGGCATCGACGAAAGATTTGAAACCGGCTAATTTAATTTGATTAAGACGCACTTTGCATTGCCTTGATTGCGTTCATGCCCCGCTCGGGGGCATGAACAGCGTGAGTGAATACTGTAGGATACGTATTTTACCCGATTTGAATGAGCCGCCAAGAAATGACTGCGAAGCCAACTAAGCAACTTGAAACATTTGTCAACCCTGCCCCCCAGCGCGACTTCCATATTCACATGGAAATCCCTGAATTTACTTGTCTTTGTCCGAAAACCGGGCAGCCGGATTTCGCCGTGATTTACCTTGATTACGTGCCGGACAAATTATGTGTCGAATTAAAAAGCTTGAAATTGTATATGTGGAGCTTTCGTAACGAAGGCGCGTTTCACGAAGCGGTAACCAACAAAATTCTCGATGATTTGGTCAAAGCCACCAAGCCGCGTTTCATGCGCCTGACGGCAAAGTGGTATGTGCGTGGCGGCATTTTCACGAATGTCATTGCTGAACAGCGCAAAAAAGGCTGGAAGCCTGCACCGAAAGTCGATCTGCTTTCGTTTGAATCGCAATCGAATACGCGCGGCTGATGAGATTTTTTCTGGCGCTGAATACAGTGGATTTAGGCTTTAATAAAGAATGGCGTTAATTATTATAACTATTTGATTATATTGAATAATATATTGTTTATCGCTGTGTTCAAACCCCTCGCGTTAATCCTATACTGATATTGAGTTCTCCTATTATTGGAGCAACCCAAGTAACGAACCGCTGCATACGGCACGGTTGAATTGCGTAACATTTCCAAGCAAAGTTTCGTGCCGCGTTTCCTCACGCCCTTTACCAAGGGGCGCGAAATATCAAAATTTCGAGGAGGCCGTATCATGGACATTTCACACAGAGTTTTTTCGCGCAGTTTATTTTTTCTTTTATCACCGGCCCTATTCACCCTTGCCCATGCTGGCGGTTTCGGCTTGATTGACATGACTGCGTCGAGCCTCGGCAACGCGCATGCCGGCGGCGCGGCGCTCGCCGAAGATGCCGGCACGATTTATTACAACCCCGCCGGATTGACGCGTCTGCCTGGGCGGCAATTCTCCCTTGCCGGCACTGCTATTCGACCCTCGGCGAAATTTGAAAACCAGGGTTCAGTCACGGCGAGCGGCGCACTCAGCGGCGGCAATGGCGGCGACGCGGGCGATTGGGCAGCGGTGCCGGGATTGTTTTACGCCATGGATGCCGCGCCTTACTTGCGCCTCGGCATCGGCGTGTTTGCCCCGTTCGGGCTCAAGACCGAATACGACGACGGCTGGGTCGGCCGCTATCAAGCAGTGAAATCCGAATTGAAAACCATCAATGTCAATCCTGTGCTGGCCTATCGCATCAACGATGCAATTTCCATCGGCGGTGGAGTCAGCGCGCAATATGCTGATGTAAATATTTCCAGCGCGATTGATTTTGGCTCTGTCTGCGTCGGCGCGCTCGGCGCGGCGAACTGCGCGCCAAGCGGATTTTTGCCTCAGCAAAAAGACGGCGCGATAAAAATCGACGGCAACGATTGGGGCTATGGTTTTAATCTCGGAGCAATGTTCACGCCTAGCGCAGGCATGCGTTACGGCATCACTTACCGCTCGAAAATCAGCCACGAACTTTCCGGCGGCAGCGCGCACTTCACCCAGCCTGCCGGTTTGCCCGCGCCTCTGGCTGCTTCTCCCAGGTTCACGGATACTGGCGCCAAGGCCAGCGTAGATTTGCCTGAATCGGTCAACTTCAGCGGCTACGTGGATCTCGATCCGGTATGGTCGGTGATGGGCGATATTAACTGGGTGCGCTGGAGCCGCTTCGAAGAATTGCGCATACGGCGTGCCAATGGCGCGGCCGATATTGTGACGCCGGAAAATTGGCGCGATACCTGGCGTTTATCCTTTGCAGCAAATTACCGTTACAACGACGAATGGAAATTCCGCGGCGGCATGGCCTATGACCTAACGCCGGTGAAAGACGAATTCCGTACCGCGCGCATACCCGATAACGACCGCACGTGGCTGGCTATAGGAGCGCAGTACAAACCGTCGAAGCAAGGCACTTGGGATGTCGGCTACGCACACTTAATAGTGAAGGATTCAACGATGAATAAAGCCGAGCCGCCAATAGGCGGCACTCTGATCGGCAAATACAACAATGAGGTGAATATACTCGGCGTGCAATACAGCTACGCTTTTTGAATGGCCTGAGAGTTGAAATTTTTCCACTGCAACATGTACCGCGCGAGCATTTTTGCGCATTCAATAAATCAACGTAAGTGTTTGATTTTATTTAATATTTTTATATGCACGTCGCGACCCTGCCGGCATGTCTTTGCCATATCCTTGTTGCCATCGCGCGTTAATAAATTCGTTACTATCAATCGGTTCTTCGGGCAATCCATCGGGCGTGTGAAACGATGCGATGCGATACTCCACAGCAAAATGATTTACCGGTCTCATCATTTCAGGATGATCCAGGCTGCCGACCGATAAGTCCATACGTTCGGAATCATGAAACGCAAATGACAACGGCGTACCGCATTCGACGCAAAAACCGCGTTGTGCGATCTTCGATGATTGAAAATATTTCGGCGCATACGTCGTCCACTTCACTGAAACTTTCGGCAGATTAAAAAACGTGGCGAAAATATTACCGAATGAGCGCTGGCACATCCGGCAATGGCAATAGTACGCTTCGGTATTTTCCACCGTTGCTTCATAGCGCACTGTGCCGCAATGGCAACCGCCTGTTAAGGTGAGTGACATCTTCAATCTCCCGCTAAAATGATATTTTGTTCCGCAATTTTTCTTCGCGCAACTGCGCCGTTCCAATTAGCCCAAGACAAGCCTCTGTATTTGCAGTAAAATTCATTGCGCCTGGAGGTTAACGGCGTTATTTTAATTTAAGTCGAGAGAGGATCACCATGAAAAATAAATTTTTAGCTTCCCTGATTTTTGCCGTCTGCAGCATCGTGCTAACTAACGGCCTGGCCTACGCCCAGCAACAAGATGCAGCACCCGCCGCAGCCGCACAAAATATGCCTGCAACGGCGCAAGACGCCGTCATGCCCGAAGCCGCGCCCGGTAAGCGCACCAAAGTCGGCGCGTCATTTGTCAGCGGTGGAATCGGCGCAGCGGAAAAAGAAGGCATGCGCGCCATCGCGAAAGACTACAACTTCAAACTGGCCTTTATGACCGCCGGTGCCGCCGGCAAACCGCTGGGCAATGTAAAATTAAAAGTGCTCAACGCAAAAAACGGTAAAGTCGTTTTGAATGGCACGTCTGACGGTGCGTGTATTTTTTCCAATCTGCCACAAGGAAACTATCGTGTACTGACCGAGCGCAACGGCGTGAAAATGGACAGGACAGTTAAAGTCACCACTAAAACTGCGCCGGGCACTATCATTTATTCAGGTGCCGATACGAAGAAAAATTTCAGCGGATGTTGGTAAGCAAAAATAGGCTGACACCACCGCAGTAAAAATGCCGCCGCCAATTGAACTGGCGGCGGCATTTTTTCGCGCTATTAACACATGAGTTACCGTTACTTAACTACCCCTGCTAACAAGCGTTTGGTTCTCACGCGGTAGCGGAAGGCAAAGCCACCGAACTGGAGCAGTAACAAGCCAATGTCTATGGGCCCCCGCCTTATCAGACATTTCACAGCCGCCCCGGGAGGCTTGATTGCTCAGTTGGCTGCGGCTAGCGAAAGCCCACAGTCCTTGCACCATTGCCCACCGCATTCTGCGGCGGAGCAATAAACCAATTAAACACATTGCGCGTGATGGTCTTCACATTCTCATTGACGCGGCCATTGGAATAAGGCCCGGCGTTATCCACACCGAAGTTCCAATTCATACTGCCGGTAGCGAATACCTTGGCGCCGCTGGCGGCGGTGTAA
>JAYVGF010000064.1:0-5862 GCA_043772415.1 Betaproteobacteria bacterium | reverse complement strand
GCTCGAAATGGTTAGCGGGATTGAATTCCAACGCCACGCCGGTGAAATGTTTGGACGCTTCAGCCAAACTCAATTTGCGTACACCGACGCCGGGATCATGTATCACCAGATTTTTATGGCCTAAACTTTCTAACACCACGAAATGATTCAGGTCCCAATGCAGGATGCAGGGCGTTTTGAGTTGGTGTATTTCTTCCATATCCAGCCGCACCGGGCGCGTGACAAAACCGATGCGATCGGCGATGCGCACCAAGTCATTTAACGTCGCGCCGCGCAGAGAGATACCGAAACGGCGGCGCAGGTCGGAAATGTCCGCATGATAGCCGTAATAAGCCGCCACCATCGTCAGGCAGGCGAGCCCGCATTCGGCTGCTTCAGCTTGCAACACTACAGGCAGGCGCGCACTCCAGCCCAAATTCAGGTCATTCATTACGCTCATGCGTTCCACTTTTTGGTGATGGTGTACAAAGGATCGAACACCCATTCGATCAACCTGCGTCGCTCTATCACTACGTCGGCGTCCAGCTGCATACCCGGTTGCAGGACAACCGCTTCACCATACGCGTTCACTATTTGCTGCAACAAACTGACGGTAATCCGATATACCGGCTCGTTCGCACCATACAGACTGCTCAGGCCGGCAAGCTGCGAAGGCAACTCATTCGGGCTCATGGCGGAGCGGGAAATATTGGCAACCGTGCCTTGGTAATGGCCGAATTTTTGATACGGGTAAGCTTGATAGCGTATCAACACTTTCTGTCCCGGGCGGACAAAACCTATGGAACGGCTGGGCGCGTAGAGATGCGCTTCCAGCTTTGCACCGGCCGGTAATATGCTCAGCAGCGGCGCGGTAGTGTTGGCTCGCCCGCCGGTTTCCGCTTGTATGGCCGTAACTGTGCCCTCTTGCGGCGCAGTGACAACGGTTTCGCGCTTGGCTTCAGCTTCAGCCAACTCTTGCCCCATGGTTGAGATATTGCGCTCGGTGTTGGCCAGCTGCCCTTGAAATTTAAGCGGCAGATCGTTCATCTCGGCCTCGACAGTCGAGCGTTCGCGGCGCATGGTGGCGCGATTTCTTTCCAACGCACGCAGCTTCGACGCTTGCTCCAGCCTGGATTCCGCCGCGAGCTGGAATTGCTGCTCGGAAATAAAACCGGTCTCTCGCAATTCACGTTGCCGCGATTCCGATTTTTCGGCCAAGCGATAGCGTGATTCCTGTAATGCAATTTCTTCCGTAATCTGCTCTTCCTCAGAACGCAGGGCAGACAATCGATTGGAAAATGCCCGCGTCTGTTGCGCGAGCAGGCGTTTCTGCTGGCGCAATTCTTCTTGCATACTTTCGCGCCGCGAATTGAGGCCGCGCGCGATTTGCGCCTGCGTGTCACCTAATGTTGTGCTGTGGAGCTCGGTGGACAGCGTCAACAGTCGCTCGCCCCGTTGTACGGCGGCGCCTTCTTTGACAAAAAGCGCTGTCGCTACACCGGTTTGTGCCGCAAACACCCGCACCATGCCCTGCTCCGGCACCAGCCAGCCGCTGACTTTTGCGGTGCGTGTATATTCGCCAAAAAATAGTAGCGCCCCAATGGTGCAGCTTACCAACAAGGCGTACAGCGCAAACAGGCGATGGGACAATCGAGGCGCAAGCAATACCGTGCCTAGCCATTGGGTCTGGCGCTCGAGCAATACTTCAGGGCGAAATAGCGGGCTGTTCACAGTTTATGCAATCGCATTAAGCAATATTTATTCGGGCAGCCAGAATTCCTTTACGTCAAAATTTACTTCAACCATGCGGATCATTTTTTTAATCGGCAACACCTTGCGTATTTTCGGATCGAAATAATCTTTCAATAACGGCGGTCTCGGCGCGTTGAAATAATAACCGGGCGACTTAGCGACTTCGGGGTCCGCGCTGATATCCAACTCATCCCGCCGCGTAACGGTCTGGATGATACAAGGCGCGTGCGTGATGCCTGCAGCGCGCAATGCACAGGCGCGGTGATAGCCGTTATGCAATAACAAACGCTGGCTATCGTCGTCCTGAATCACATTGAGAAAATTTGACCCAAAGCCTACTGCCACGCCCGCGACCCCGGCCAGGGAGCCATAATTTTCGTAGCCGCAAACTTGATCTGGCTGCAGCAACAGAGATTCCTGAAAGCGAAAATCGGTTGAGTCGGAGCGAAAAACAAAACGCTTGGATCCGACCCGCTCAATCCGTATCGGCGCGTCCGGTGTTTCCAAGGGCAAACAAAAATGAAACAAAGACGCCAAATCCGGGTTGGGCCGCAAACGCTGCCTGAGCGTGTGGAGAAAGCTGCCGGTCACATGAATTTGATAAATCACTAGCTTGTCCAACTCCACCATGCCGAAACGAGTGGGAAGGGAATCGAACGTGTGGCGATAACGCGCATCGGACATCACATTCTCGGCCAGATGCTGCAGCTTTGAATCTAATGCTGCACACTCAACATCGTCAGCGATGCCCGCCTCGGTTTTTGCCAATATTTCGTAGTAATCATTGGCCGCGCGCCATTCGTCGGTAAGCGCTACGCGGTTCATCTGTGCGCCACCGACTACGGACTCTTGCACGAAATCCAGATAATTGCGCAACAAGGGTTGACCCAGCAACCAGATTTCTTCGTGCGGGATTTTATCTGCTTGATCGACTGGGACACCAGGATGCCTAAGTTCCATCATCTCCCCCTCTCATAAAATTGTTTGCGTAACGATTTCGCGAAAACTATTCTGTGCCGGTCACGCCCTGGAAATGATCCAGGGCGTGCTGGCTTTTTAAGAGCGGTCGCTCGCCTGGCCGATAATCAGCGGCGAATAACGCGTGCTGATCAACACATGATGCAAAGCGTGGCGACCGCCAACAACGAACTCAGCGGCAGGGGTTGTAGCAACTGTTCGAGCTTCCTCCCTTGCTGCCTCCCTTGCTTCCACCTTTGCTGCCGCTTTTACTCCCGCCCTTGCCGCCACGTTTACTACCACCCTTGCCTTTGTTTTTACTGCCAGATGCGCAGCCTCCACCGCCGCCGTATACGTGTTGCAGTTCAGTGCTGGTCAAATTACGCATGATGATCTCCTTAACAAAAACGTCGTGGACAAAAAATCTGCCTGTTTTCAGGCGAGACCTGGATTGATGCCATTAATTTACAGGCACCGCATACAACTGAACCCGACGGCAGCGGCGCCCCGCAATACCGAAATAAATTATGCAATGCGGCTAATTACGCAGCCGGGCTAGAGATTCCGCCGACCTCTTTCAGGATTGTTGCTCTGGCTTAGGTATAGACCAGATAATAAATATGTCAAGCTGTAGCATTTCAAGTCTTTGAAAACGCTAATATGAGTCGGCAACTTTGTAAGACAAAACCTTACCCTGTTCTCGCCTATTCTCTGGTGAAACAGTCACAAAAATATAACTAAAAATACTCAATCATTTTCCTTTTGCGATGCCTTCGCGGCGCGGGTCCGCGCCGCTCTGCCAGCCTTGCCTGGTTTTCAAAATGCCGTGCAAGCCACTATTCAGTTCCATGATTTTTACTTCATGACCCATAGCTTTAAGCGCCGCAGAAATATTTTCCAGATCGGTGCCTAGCTCTAATTCCGTCGGCCCGTTGCGGCTGCCGAAGTTGGGTAAATCGATAGCTTGCTGCATATTCATTTCCCAGTCGAGAATACCAACTATGGTTTTCGCCACATAATTAATGATCGCGCTGCCGCCGGGCGAGCCGACGATGCCCACAACATTATTTTTTGCATCGAAGATCATCACCGGCGTCATGCTGCTACGTGGACGCTTACCTGGCGCGATACGATTGGCGACAGGCAAACCGTTTTCTTCCGCTAAAAAAGAAAAATCCGTCATCTGATTATTCAGCAAAAATCCGCGCACCATGAGTCGACTACCGAATGCGTCTTCGATGGTTGTTGTCATGGAAACGACATTGCCTTTGCCATCGATGATGCTGATATGGCTGGTGGAATTGAATTCCAGCGCATTGTCATCGGCTTGGGAAATTTTTTCTGTCGCCAACTCGCCAGGCTGCGCGACACCCATAGATTTTTCTGCTTGTATCAATTCGGCTCGCTGTGCGAGGTAAGATGGATTAAGTAAACGTGTTACCGGTACATCAACAAAATCGCTATCCGCCACATAGCGCGCGCGGTCTGCATAAGCGAGGCGACTTGCTTCGCTGATTAAATGCACCGCTCCCGACGAACCAGGGCGTTGCGCCGCCAGATCAAACTTTTCCAGCATGCCTAGCATTTGCAACAACGCGATGCCGCCGGAACTTGGCGGTGGCATGCTGCAAATTTTGTAGTCACGATATTTTCCGCAAACTGGCTCGCGTGTTTTTGCACGATAGTTATGCAGATCTTCCAGCGACAAGATGCCGGGATTTTGTGCGTGCCCGTTTACTGCCTGAACAATATCCGCTGCGATATTCCCTTCGTAAAAAGCGTCAGCTCCGCGCTTGGCTAAAATATTCAATGTTCCACTAAATACTTGATTATATTGAATATTATTATTTGCTTTTGGATTGCCGTCAGGATCGAAAAAATATTGTCGCGCGTTGTCGTTTATCGAAAGAAACTTATCTTTAGCGACCAATGTATTCAAGCGCGGCGAGATAGGAAAACCGTTTTTCGCTAATTGAATGGCGGGGCGAAATAATTTTTTCCATGCTAATTTGCCATGACGCGCATGCGCTACTTCGAGCATGCGCAACAAGCCCGGTACGCCGACCGATTTTCCTCCGACTACTGCGTCGTAAAATTTTTGCGGTTTGCCGTCGGCGTCGAGAAACATGTCGGCGGTCGCCGCTTGCGGCGCAGTTTCGCGCCCATCGTAAGCAGCCAGTTTTTTGGTGCGCGCATCGTAATGCAATAGGAATGCGCCGCCGCCTATGCCTGACGATTGCGGCTCGATCAGATTCAATACCATTTGCACCGCGATGGCGGCATCGACGGCGCTACCGCCTTGCTGCAATACTTTATACCCTGCATCTACAGCCAGGGGATTTGCCGCCACGACCATGAATTTTTTTGCGCTAACTGCTTGCTTGGTTTGATAGCCGGTAGCGGCTTCCGGTGCAAGCGGAACATCGCGGGCATGCACGCCGATAGAAAAACATAACAGCGCGCAAGCTAATCCTCGTGCGATATGCCCCTGCGTATGGATCAAATGCCCCACGGAATGCTCCTGAATTGGGTGGCTGAGCCCGATTTCCTTAACTTAAACGCACACCATAGCTCGGCACGAGTTATGCTAGAAACTATCTGCAGTACCTCTCTCATCATGTATATAAATAAGGAGTTTGCGATGAAATCAATGCTCAAGATTATTCTGGCACCTGTTTTTATGTTTGCGCTATTGACGTCGGCGTGGGCAGATAACGACGATAATTCATTCAAGGCCAAGCTGGAAGGATATCAGGAAGTCCCAGCCGTTTCTTCCCCCGGCTCGGGCAAATTCAGCGCTAGCCTGCTGCCGGACGGCAGCCTTCAATATGAGATTAGTTATCAAAATTTGCAAGGCACACCGTTTATGTCGCATATCCACTTAGGCAATCGCAATACGAACGGCGGCATCATGGTTTGGTTATGCGGTAGCGCCCCGGCAACGCCACCGGCCGGCACGCCTGGTTGCCCTGTTCCAGACGGAACCGTTACCGGCACATTAACCGCAGCGCAAGTAGTCGGGCCCGCGGGACAATTGATAGCAGCCGGTGAATTCGGGGAAGTCATCAAGGCATTGAAAACCGGCACTGCTTACGTCAACGTGCATAGCAGTCTGGTTCCGAGCGGCGAAATTCGCGGGCAGATCAAACGCAACGATCACGATTAGCCCCCCTT
>JAYVGF010000063.1:0-6706 GCA_043772415.1 Betaproteobacteria bacterium | reverse complement strand
CCTGCAACAAACAATAACGAATCGCCGGGTAAAAACGGCGTCACGACCAAACCGGTTTCACAAAAAATAATCGCGAATAAAATAGCGTAAATCCACATGCCGTGGTTTTGCGCCAGCAACAGCAAATGCTGATCGAGGTGCAAAATAAATTGCAGGGAGGTCGTGAGTAATTCCATAAATTTAGTAATCCCGGATGCAAAAGGGACGGCACAGGCCGTCCCGGAAAATCGGTTTACTTATACTGCCAAGCTCATACTGATGCCTCGGCCGGTTTTTTCTCCGGCTTGATAAAGTGCTCGCGCTTCACGCCTAGCCACATAGCTAACGGCGACGCGACCAATACCGAGGAATAAATGCTGAACAAAATACCGATGGTCAGCGCGAGGGCAAAATAATGCAGTGTCTCGCCGCCGAAAAACAGCATCGAGGTCACCATCATCTGCGTACATAGGTGAGTGATAATGGTACGCGACATGGTGGTAGTGATCGCATTGTCCATCACTTGCGCGACGCTGGCGCCGCGCATTTTGCGGAAATTTTCGCGCACCCGGTCAAACACCACGACCGATTCGTTCACCGAATAACCAAGAATCGCCAAGATCGCCGCCAACACAGTGAGCGAAAATTCCAGTTGAAAAAAAGCAAAGCAGCCGAGAATAATAATCACGTCATGCAAGTTGGCGACAATGGTCGCAACAGCCAAGCGCCATTCAAAGCGGATCATTAAATACAGGCCGATGCCGATGATCACGAATAACAGCGCCATACCGCCGTCTTTCCATAACTCTGAACCGACTTGCCCACCTACGAATTCGACGCGCTTCAGTTCAAGCTTGCCTTCAGTGGTAGTGCATTTGTTATCTTTAGCGTCGGCTCCTTCGCAAAGAGCCTTGAAAACTTTTTGTGATATCTCTGCGGTGGAGAGTCCGGCCTTCAGCGGCAAACGAATCAACACATCGCGCGGTGTGCCGAAGTTATTGGCGGTCGCGTCTTTAAAATCAAGCTTGGTGAATATGTCGCGAACTTTGCCCAAGTCGGCATTTTTTTCGTAACTGACCTCCATTACCGTGCCGCCGGTGAAATCGACCGAGAAATGCAAACCGTTTTTGAACAAAAAGAATACTGACAATAAAAACGTCACCAGCGAAATGGTGGTCGTCCATTTCCCCCAGCTCATGAAGGGGATGTCTTTTTTTATGCGAAAAAATTCCATTTACATTTTCCTGAGTAATTTTTAACTATTTGGCTGAAGTGACAGGACTGTTTTTTGCCCAGGCCACATTGCCGATAGACAGGCTTTCCAGTTTGCGTTTGCTGCCATAGACCAAATTGACAATGCCGCGCGACACCACCACGGCGCTGAACATCGAAGTCAAAATACCCAGACACAGCACCACTGCAAAACCTTTGATCGGGCCGGAGCCGAATATAAACAGTGCAAGACCGGCGATGAGGGTAGTCACGTTGGAATCCAGAATAGTCCCGAACGCGCGTTCGTATCCGGCTTCAATGGCTTTTTGCGGCGAAATGCCGTTGCGCAATTCTTCGCGTATGCGTTCGTTGATCAGCACGTTGGCGTCAATCGCCATACCCACCGTCAGCGCAATACCGGCCATGCCCGGCAAGGTTAGCGTAGCCTGAATCAACGACAACAGACCGATCAGAAACAGCACGTTAATCGCCAGCGCCACAACGGAAATCACGCCGAACAGCATGTAATAAAAAATCATAAATACCGAGATGGCGGCGAAACCTATCCAGGTCGAATGAAAGCCCTTGGCGATATTTTCCGCACCCAGACTCGGCCCGACAGTGCGCTCTTCGACGAATTCCATCGGCGCAGCCAATGCACCGGCGCGCAATAACAAGGCCAGATCACTCGCCTCTTGCGGGCTGGGCAAGCCGGTGATCTGGAAACGCGCGCCGAGTTCAGACTGTATGGTCGCGACGCTAATTGCTTCAGTGCGATTTTTTTCGATCAGCAAAATCGCCATGCGTTTTTTAATATTTTCGCGCGATACTTGTTTGATCACGCGTGCACCCTTGCCGTCCATGCTGATATTCACCGACGGGCGATTGTCTTGGTCAAAGCCTGCGCCGGCGTCGGTAATCACTTCACCGGTCAACACGACTTGTTTTTTCACCAGCACCGGCAAGCCATTACGCTCCACTACGCGCTCCGACGTAAACGGCACCACGGCATTATTCGGATCGTTTTCTTCATCGACCAACCGGATTTCCAGCGTTGCGGTACGGCCGATAATTTCTTTTACTTTGGCCGGATCCTGCACGCCGGGCAAATCGACGATGATACGGTCTGCACCTTGTTGTTGAATTATCGGTTCTTTCGTGCCCAATTCGTTTATACGATTGCGCAGGGTAATAATGTTTTGTCCGAGCGCGGCTTTCTGGATTTCTTTTTCTTCCACCGGGCTGACTGTACCGATCAAAGTTAAATCTGAACCTGCGCCGCCTTCGCTCAAGGTCAGGCCCGGCGTTTGCGTTGCCAGCAAGTTACTCGCCGCTTGACGGGCTGCGTTGTCGGAAAAACGTATCACCACGCGCTGGCCTTCGCGCGCGACGCCGCTGTAATAAATCTTTTTGTCGCGCAACAAGAATCGAATGTCGCTGGCGTAGCTTTCGACTTTTTTATCCAGCGCGGCTTTCATATCGACTTGCATAAGTAAATGCACACCGCCGCGCAAATCGAGGCCCAACGCCATTGGGTTCGCGCCTATGGCAGCCAGCCAAGCAGGTGATTTCGGCTCCAGATATTGGGCAATCACATGCGAAGGATTTTTTTCATCCAGATTGAATAGCTTGTTGAGTAAATCCGCCGCTTTCGATTGTGTTTCGGTATCGGCAAATTCCACGCGCACGCTGTTATCTTTGAACATTGCATGGGAGTGGACAATATTGGCTTTAGTCAGCGTATCTTGCACACGGCCCAACATGGCGGGGTCGGCTTTTGCGCTGGAACGCACCGGCGCGATTTGCAAGGCAGGCGCTTCACCGAAATAATTGGGCAAGGTATACAGAAACCCTGCAATCAGGGTAACGACGATGAGAATATTTTTCCAGGCGGGATAACGGTTCATGTGGTGCTCTCAAAAATTTTGCAAAAACTCAGGCGCTTTTGATGGTGCCTTTAGGCAGTGGCGTGCTGATCAAACCTTTTTGTACTTGTATCACGACTTTGTCGGCGATCTCAATGCTCACATAAGTGTCGCCGACTTTGGTGACTTTACCCAGAATGCCGCCGGCGATGACTTCGTCGCCTGTCTGCAGCGCTTTCAGCATGGCGGTTTGCTCTTTGGCGCGCTTCATTTGCGGGCGGACCATCAAAAAAAACATCGCGCCAATCAAAATAACAGGCAACAACATTTGCTGTAGTAAATCACCAGCGGGCGGTGTGCCCGCGGTTTGTGCGTAAGCTTCGCTAATAAAAGAACTGACTATCATGATTTCTCCAGAACAAATGATGGGTCGAAACAGAGGCAGTATTCTATCACGGACTACTGCGCGCCTCGCTGAACTCACGCGCAAAATCGGCAAAACGATTGTGTAATATCGCCTCGCGTATTTCTTGCATAAGTATTTGATAATAATGAAGATTATGTACAGTATTCAAACGCGCGCCGAGGATCTCGTTGACCCGTTGCAAGTGATGTAAGTAGCCACGGCTGAAATTCTGGCAGGTATAGCAAGGACAAGTTGCGTCAAGCGGCCGCGTATCCAGCTTGTGGACGGCGTTGCGAATTTTGATGTCGCCGAAGCGCGTGAACAGCCAACCGTTACGCGCGTTGCGCGTCGGCATCACGCAATCGAACATGTCGATACCCTGCCCCACCGCATAAACCAGATCTTCCGGCGTACCGACGCCCATCAAATAGCGCGGCTTATCTTGCGGTAATTGCGGCGCGGTATGCGTCAGGATGCGCTGCATGTCTGCTTTCGGCTCGCCAACAGACAGCCCGCCGATGGCGTAACCGGGAAAATCCATTTCGATCAAGCCGCGCAAGGATGCGTCGCGCAAATTTTCGTGCATACCACCTTGCACGATGGCAAATAGCGCGTTCGGATTGCCCTCGTGTGCGCGTTGGCTGCGCACCGCCCAGCGCAAACTCAATTGCATCGACTCGCGCGCGGTTTTTTCGTCGGCGGGATACGGCGTGCATTCGTCGAAGATCATCACGATGTCGGAGTTCAATACTTTCTGAATCCGCATGGATTCTTCCGGCGTGAGGAATAATTTATCGCCGTTCACCGGCGATTGGAACGCCACGCCCTCTTCGGAAATTTTGCGCAGCTCGCCTAAACTGAAAACCTGAAAGCCGCCACTATCAGTGAGCAATGGCTTATCCCAACCCATGAAGCGATGCAAACCGCCGTGCGCCTCAATGGCTTCCAGTCCTGGGCGCAGCCATAAATGAAACGTGTTGCCGAGAACAATTTCCGCGCCGATCTGTTTCAACTCCAGAGGCGACATGGCTTTCACCGTGCCGTAAGTGCCGACCGGCATGAACGCCGGCGTTTCGACAGTGCCGTGCGGCAGCGTCAGCGTGCCGCGCCGCGCCGCGCCGGAAGTTGCGTGCAAAGTAAATTTCATGGCGCGAGTATGGTCTGTAACAACTTGCGCATATCGACCGGCACTTGCGCCGGTTTGCGCTTGACGCGGTCAACGTACACATGCACCAGATGACCTTGCGCACAGGCGATGTTATCGTGGTTGCGGAAAATGCCGACTTCGTAATGCACGCTACTATTGCCGAGCTTACCTACCCGTAGGCCAGCATGAATTTCGTCAGGATAAGCCACCGGCGAAAAATAATTACATTGCGTCTCCACCACCAAACCGATGGACGCGCCCTTCTCAACATCCAGCACACGGTTCTGAATCAAAAACGTATTCACCACCGTGTCGAACCAGGTGTAATACACCGTGTTGTTCACATGTCCGTAAGCGTCGTTGTCGAGCCAGCGTGTGGTGATGGTTTGGAAATGCCGGTAAGCGGCGCGAGTGTGGGGAATGGGTTTGGCCATGACTTGCTCAGAATTATTTGTTGCCTATGATACCAAATGGATTGAATTTTTTTCGAACCGTAGAAGCAGACTCTTCGGGCGCTGCCCTCAGAATAACAAAATTGCCTGTCATCCTGAGCGATAGCGAAGGATCTGCTTTCCGCTTTTGATCTTACTTCTGTCGAGCGATGAACATCGCATCGCCATAACTAAAAAAGCGATAGCGTTGCGCAATCGCCTGCGCATAGGCGCGACGAATATTTTCCATGCCTGCAAACGCCGACACCAGCATGAGCAAAGTCGATTTAGGCAAATGAAAATTGCTCAGCAAGCGATCCACCACTTTGAACTGAAATCCCGGCGTAATAAATATGTTGGTCTCACCGACACCCGCCGTTAATTGTCCATGCTTCAATGCCGAACCCTCGAGCGCGCGCAGGCTGGTTGTGCCCACTGCAATAACTTTTCTATCTATTTGATTACATTGAATAATTTTATCAACCGTCCTTTGCGAAATCTCGTACCATTCGCTGTGCATTTTATGTTCCGCGACGTTCTCCACACGCACCGGCAGAAATGTTCCTGCGCCGACGTGTAATGTTACATACGCAATCTCCACGCCTTTTTGTTTCAGCTCAGACAACATCGCGTCATCAAAATGCAAACCCGCCGTCGGTGCGGCAACCGCGCCCGGTTCGCGCGCGTACACGGTTTGATAACGCTCATCATCCGCTTGATCGGCGGCATGGGTAATATAAGGCGGCAAAGGTAACGCGCCGTATTTTTCCAGCAGAGAAAAAACCGTTTCGCTGGAATCAAAATGTAAATGAAATAAATCGTCTATGCGCCCGATGACTTTCACATCAAAAGCATCGGCCAAACGAAACAGGCTGCCCGGCAAAGGCGATTTACTGGAACGGATCAGCGCCAACACTTCATGCTCATTGATCACGCGCTCAATCATCACCTCCAACTTACCGCCGGTAGATTTCTCGCCGAACAAACGCGCCTTGATCACGCGCGTGTCGTTAAACACCATCACGTCGCCCGTATTCACCAAGCTAAGTAAATCCTGGAATTGCCGATGCTGCAATTCACCGCTATTGCCATCAAGCTGCAACAAGCGGCTTGCCCCGCGCACGGCGGGCGGAAACTGTGCAATCAATTCAGGCGGCAAAAAATAATCGAAATCGTCGGTACGCATGGTATGTATTGAAATTATGGTGCGGAATCATATCACCACATGATGAAATCCGGCTCTGTCGTAGCTAATTTTTATGTGTTTTAGTGAATTTTGGCGTCAGTGTTTCCAAAATCAATTCAATCTGCTCAGCAACTATCGGCGGACCTTGCAAACTGAAATGTCCGATCAATGCGCAATACGACCAACGCGCCAGTGTCTCGGCTTTTTCATCTGGCCATCCAAAATCAGCAAGCAATCCGACCAGATAGACAAGACGCGCGCGATCAACTCTGGCCAGCGCCTGTTTCACTTTTGGGTTGATGTTAGCCCATGAGCGTATCGCCTGCGCCAAGCGAGCGTCTGCGCTGACCGTAACGCTCATTAAATTGCGCAACTTGGTTAGCGCATCGCCTCCTTTACCTTCTATATAATCCATGATCTGTTGTGTATGACGTTGCTCCCATTCTTTCAGCAGAGCCGACTGGTATTCCTCAAGATTTT
>JAYVGF010000062.1:0-11833 GCA_043772415.1 Betaproteobacteria bacterium | reverse complement strand
CCAACCTCAACAGCGTATTCAATATGTGCAAACCTGTCCTCGACGATATGGTTGATCGCGGCTGGGGACGCATCATCAACGTGTCGTCAGTCAATGGGCAAAAAGGCGCCTTCGGACAAACCAACTACGCAGCGGCGAAGGCAGGTATGCACGGCTTCACTAAGGCACTAGCGTTGGAAGTGGCGAAAAAAGGCGTCACGGTAAACACCATTTCGCCCGGTTACATCGGCACCAAAATGGTCACCGCGATACCGGACGAGATTTTGAGTAGCAAAATTATTCCGCAAATCCCGGTCGGGCGTTTGGGTAAGCCTGAGGAAATTGCTGGGTTGATTATTTATTTGGCGTCGGACGAAGCGGCATTTATTACTGGCGCAAATATATCCATCAACGGCGGACAGCATATGTTTTAGCAGATGAAAAACTACTGCGCGAGCCGATTTTGAGTCTCCGGTGCTCAACGTATAAAGCATACGTTTCCGCTCCTCAACTCAAGCTCGACCCGCTCGCTACGTTTTTCAAGCTGCTAAATTGAAGTTTGAGGGCAAAAAAATACCCTCACAGTTTTCTGGGAGGGTATCGAGCCTTTGTCATTGCGACAAAGGAAGAGGAGAGGATAGGCCTGCTTTTAAAATGCCCTCCCGTGTGACCGGGAGAGCGAATCCCTTATCTTGCGACAAAGGAGGAGGAGGCATTTTAAAAGCCCCTCCCGCCGAAGCGGAAGGGAAATTCAATTACTTGCCTTTGCGGGCTTTGCTGGTGGCATTAACAGCTTGTTGGGTAGCCGCTTTCAAATTAGCTTGCGCTACGCCAGCAAATTGCTTGGAGGCCTTGTTCAGGTTATCCACGGCTGAAGTACCGGCAACTAAGCCAGATTTCAGCGCGGTGAACACAGCTTCTGAGCCAGCAGGAGCGGATTTGGACATTTGATCCACGGTTGCATTGATGTTTTTGTTGATCTGCGCCCAGTTCTCTTCGGCGATTTTGGTGAACTCAGCTTGGGCTTCGTTAGCCAAGTCGAGCAGGTGGCGGGTGTAACCGCTGGCTTTTTCGACGGCTGATTCGTTCAGCTTGGTGCGCAGAGCGATCAAGTCTTGCGGGTCTTTAACATCGCTGAGTGCTTTGATGCTTTTGGTGTTTTCGTCGAAGGAGTGTTTAGCGGCTTCAA
Source organism: Betaproteobacteria bacterium (assembly GCA_043772415.1). GTDB lineage: Bacteria > Pseudomonadota > Gammaproteobacteria > Burkholderiales > JBEEJL01 > JBEEJL01. Next base: position 10,665 of record JAYVGF010000062.1, on the reverse strand, counting down.
CATTCAGGGCGACGATGCGCTCGGAATTGTCGAAAGAAGTTTTGGCAAAACGCACAGAAGCTTCTACTATGGCTTTATTGATGGTGTTGAATTGTTCGGCAAAGTCGTTCATTTGTAAGGCTCCAGATAAAATGTAAGAAGGGAACTTTTTATTGTCGCCGTCCAGTGAGCTAATGAGATAAACTTGGTGCAGCGCAACAAGTGCCATTCTAGAGAGGTGTAAACGCTCTGTCAAGAACTTTTTGTTGCGGTGCAATAAATATTTTTCAGACCGGAGTTTACGTATAAAATGCAATAAATTCAAATAATTAGAATGTAGTTTACAGCTGTATTCGGTGTAAAACTGCTAAATTTTGTGTCATGCAGCATTCACGAAGGGGAAAAAGATGAGCAGCACCAAACGAGTTATTAAAAAATATCCTAACCGCCGCCTCTACGATACGGCGACCAGCAGCTATATCACGCTGGCAGACGTGAAAAATCTGGTGCTGGAGAGCGAGAACTTCCACGTCCTCGACGCCAAAACTAGCGAAGACATCACGCGCAGCATCTTGCTGCAAATCATCTTGGAAGAAGAAAGCGGCGGCGTGCCAATGTTCACCAGCGAAATGCTGGCACAAACTATCCGTTTTTACGGCAACGCCATGCAGGGCATGATGGGCGCGTATTTGGAGAAGAGCATCGGTTCTTTTATCGAAGTCCAAGGCAAGCTGCAAGAGCAGGCGCGCACCATGTACGGCGGCACGACGCCGCAAGTGAATTCGGATGTATGGAAGCAGTTCATGCAAACGCAGGCTCCACCCGTTCAAGGCGTCATGGGTAATTACATGGAACAAAGTGCTAATATGTTCCTGCAAATGCAGGATCAAATCCAAAAACAGACGCGAAATTTGTTCGGTGGATTCGGCGTGCCGGAAACTGGGGATGCAACCGATAGCAAAACAGCCAAGCCCAAAACCAAAAGCGATAAAAAGTAAAACCGACAGAGCAAAGCGGTAAGCGAAGTTTTTCTGTATCCTTATAAATTCATTTCACTTATCGCTTCGTTCGGCTTCAACGGTCGATACACACTATGTCATCCATCCCAAAAGTTTCAGCAGCCATGCCCTTGGTTAAAAAACCATTGGTCAAAATTCCCTTAGTCGGTTTTGTTTCCCTCGGTTGCCCTAAAGCGCTGGTTGATTCCGAGCAAATCCTCACGCAATTGCGCGCTGAAGGTTACGGCATTTCGCCGACCTATGAAGGCGCGGATATCGTCGTGGTCAATACCTGTGGCTTTATCGATTCAGCCGTCGAGGAATCGCTCGACGCCATCGGCGAAGCACTGGCAGAAAACGGCAAGGTCATCGTCACCGGTTGTTTGGGGGCGAAGGGTGATATCGTCAAAACCACTTATCCGCAACTGCTCGCCGTCACCAGCCCGCACGCGAAGGATGAAGTGATGAAGGCGGTGCATCTGCATTTGCCGCAGCCGCATGATCCTTATACCAGCTTGATTCCACCGCAAGGCATCAAGCTCACGCCGAAACATTACGCGTACTTAAAAATTTCCGAAGGCTGCAATCATCGTTGCACCTTTTGCATTATTCCTTCCCTGCGCGGCGACTTGGTGAGCCGTCCGGTCGGCGAGGTGATGCAGGAAGCAGAAAATTTGGTGAAGGCCGGCGTGAAAGAATTGCTGGTGATTTCGCAGGACACCAGCGCCTACGGCGTCGATGTCAAATACCGCACCGGCTTCTGGCAAGGCCGTCCTCTGAAAACGCGCATGCTTGATCTCGCCGCCGCACTGGGCGAGCTGGGCGTGTGGGTGCGCATGCATTACGTCTACCCGTATCCGCATGTCGATGACGTGGTGCCGCTGATGGCGCAAGGGAAAATCCTGCCGTATCTGGATGTGCCATTTCAACACGCCAGCCCGCGCATCCTCAAAGCCATGAAGCGCCCGGCCAGCAGCGAAAATAATCTCACGCGCATCAAAGCCTGGCGCGCAGCGTGTCCCGACATCACCATCCGCAGCACCTTCATCGCCGGTTTCCCCGGCGAGACGGAAGATGATTTTGAGATGCTGTTGGATTTTCTGCGCGAAGCGCAACTCGATCGCGTCGGCTGTTTTGTTTATTCGCCGGTCGAAGGTGCGAAGGCCAACGAACTCGACGGGGCAGTGCCAAAAGAAATACGAGAAGAACGCCAAGCGCGCTTCATGCAAGTGCAAGCCGACATCAGCCGCGACAAATTAAAAAACAAAATCGGCAAGACTATGCAAGTGTTGGTGGATGAGATCGACGGCAAAACCGCGATTGCGCGCTCGGCCGCCGATGCACCGGAAATCGACGGCGTGGTGAAAATTAAAAATGGTCAGAGTTTGAAAGTTGGCGAATTCGCGCAAGTAAAAATTACCGGCAGCGATGAACATGATTTAACCGCATCTATTGTAACTAATTGAATATATTGATATTTTATGGTGGTGTTATTCTGGGTGCGGCGAAAAATCCGCTTTTGTTTTTCTACGTGTCTCTGTGGTGGAAATTCTTTTAAAGGGAAAATGAAATGAGCAATCGTGAAATAGTAGTCCTTAGCGGCGTACGCACGGCCATCGGCGGTTACGGCGGCAGTTTGAAAGATTTTGCGCCGAGCGAACTGGCGGCTAACGTCATGCGCGAAGCCATCGCGCGCGCCAAAGTGTCGCCTGAAGATATCGGCCAAGTCGTATTAGGTCACGTCATTCATACCGAAGCCAAAGACATGTACATCTCGCGCGCCGCTGCGCTTAACGCTGGGCTGCCGCAATCGGTGGCTGCGTTCACGTTGAATCGTTTATGCGGCAGCGGCTTACAAGCTATCGTCAGCGCGGCGCAGTGCATTATGGTCGGCGATACTGATGCGGCTGTGGCGGGTGGTGCTGAGTCGATGAGCCGTGGCGGATATTTGCTGCAGAATGCGCGCTGGGGTCAGCGTATGGGCAACGGCGGCACCGTTGATATGATGGTCGGCGCATTGACCGACCCCTTCGAATCGACCCACATGGGCGTCACCGCCGAGAACATCGCGAAAAAATGGAGCATCACGCGCGAGCAACAAGACGCATTCGCCGTACTCAGCCAACAGCGCGCGGCTAACGCCATCGCGCAAGGCCATTTCAAAACACAAATTTTACCGACCGAAATTAAAAGCAAAAAGGGCTCGACCTTTTACGACACGGATGAACATGTGCGCGGCGAGACGACGCAAGATAGCTTGGCTAAATTGCGTCCGGTGTTCGACAAAGAAGGCTCGGTCACCGCAGGTAACGCCTCTGGCATCAACGATGCTGCCGCAGCAGTTGTGTTAATGGAACGCCAAGCCGCCGAGAAAAAAGGCTTGACGCCGATGGCGCGTCTCGTCAGTTACGGCCACTCCGGCGTCGATCCAAAATTCATGGGCATAGGCCCGGTCATCGCCGTGCAACAAGCCTTACAACGCGCCGGCCTCAAAGTCAGCGACATCGACGTCATCGAATCGAATGAAGCTTTCGCCGCACAAGCCTGCGCCGTCGCCAAAGATTTAGGTTTCGATCCGGCCAAAGTGAATCCGAATGGCGGCGCAATCGCGCTCGGCCATCCGATAGGCGCGACGGGTTGTATCCTCAGCATCAAAGCCATTTACGAATTACATCGCACCAACAAACGCTATGCGTTGGTGACCATGTGTATTGGTGGTGGGCAGGGTATTGCGGCTGTTTACGAGCGGCTGTAATGAGGGATGAGGGATGAGGGATGAGGGATGAAAATATGACGCTTGTCGTTCTGAGCGCAGCGAAGCATCGGTTTTTGTTTTTCTCCATGTCTCAGTGTCTCCGTGCCTCTGTGGTAAAAGGTTTTCAGTACTATGACATTCGAAGCCTGGTTACTATTCGCCGTCACTGAAACCTTGCTATGCCTCTCGCCCGGTCCGGCGGTGATGATGATCATCGCCGTCGGCCTCAAGCGCGGCGCGGCAATGTCGGTGTTTTCCAATTTCGGTATCCTTGCCGGCAATACAATATATTTTATTTTGTCGGCGACAAGCTTGGGCGCGTTGTTAATGGCGTCGTATGAGATTTTTTTCTACATCAAATGGATCGGTGCGGCGTATCTGGTGTATCTCGGTGTGACGACTTGGTTGGAAAAAGACTCGGTGATGGAAGTGCCCGCACAAGAACAAAAATTAGCCGGAGGCGGGCGCTTGTTTTTGAACGCGCTGGCGTTGCAACTCGCCAACCCGAAGACGCTGTTATTTTTTATCGCGCTGTTGCCGCAATTCATCAATCCGAAAGAACCGATTGCGTTCCAGATTTTTATCATGGGCGTCACATCGGTCGTCCTTGAATTCTTTATTTTATTTGCTTACGGTTCACTCGCAGGCAAGGCGGCCGAGCTGGCGCGCCAGCCGCGCTACGCGCGTGTGATCAATAAACTCTGTGGTGGATTACTCATCAGCGCGGGCGTCGGCCTCGCCACCCTGCGCAAATAAGACAAAAAAAGTAGCCTGGGTGAAGCGCAGCGTAACCCGGGGTTCCACAAATTCCCAAAAGAAAAATTACCACTATGCCGATTTCCCTTCGCGATGTTGTGACTCTATTGCTTGCGACACTGCTCGCGTTGTCATCTGTCCATGCAGATAACAATAAATCACCAGCTTTCCTCCTGGCCAACGTCCTCGGCCCCGGTGTCGATGTCACGCAATATCTGGTCAGCGAAAAATACGACGGCGTACGCGCGTTATGGGACGGCAAAGTTTTATATTTCCGTAGCGGGAACATCGTGAATGCGCCGGACTGGTTTCTCGCGAAACTCCCGCCGCAAAAGCTCGATGGCGAACTCTGGCTAGGACGTGAACGCTTTGAAGAGCTGTCGGGTGTAGTGAAAAAAAATACACCGAAAGATGACGAGTGGAGGCAGGTGAAGTATATGGTGTTTGAACTACCGGATGATGCTGGACCGTTTACGCAACGCTATATAAAAATTCATGATTTAATTGAACAAACCAATAACTCACAATTGAAAGCTGTAGAACAATTTCGCGTTAGTAATCGCAAAGAATTGCAAAGTAAACTCGATGTGGTGGTGAAGCAGGGCGGCGAAGGGCTGATGCTGCATCTGGCCGACGCGCCATACATTACTGGCCGCAGCGATGTGTTGCTGAAATTAAAGCCAACGCTGGATACGGAAGCCAAAGTGGTTGGGCATATCTCAGGCAAGGGAAAATACACCGGCCTGCTTGGCGCATTGGAAATGCAGACACCGCAGGGAAAACGCTTCCGCATCGGCACCGGCTTCAGCGACGCGGTGAGAAAAAATCCACCGGCTATCGGCACCATCATCACGTATAAATATAACGGGCTGACTAAAAAAGGCGTACCGCGCTTTGCCAGTTACTTGCGCGTCCGCCAGGAATTCTAGTTCGTAGCCAGCATGGGCGATTCAGGGTGATGCGGATTATTGCGTAACGACCTCATAACCCGCATCTTCTATCGCTTGCTTCAGCGCGGCGGGTGAAGTTTTCGCCTGTTCGTATTCCACTTCGGCCTGTTTTTTCTCCAGCGATACCGCGACGTTTTTTACGCCGTCGATTTTTTGCAACACGCCGGTGACGCTTTTCACGCAGCCGCCGCAGGTCATGCCTTCGATGGGGATGCTGATGGTTTCCATTTTGTTTCTCCAAATAATATTCACTATAGCAAATCGCCGGACGAAAAAAAGCCCCGCGACGCGGGGCTTTTAGTATTGCTTTGGTTAAAGCTTAGTTACGTATAACTTGGCCATCAACCACTTTTACTTTCTGGCCAACACCGTAGTCAGGGTTGGTAGTAGCGCGGACAGTGCGCGTGCTGTTGTCATTCATTCGCACTACGACGTCATACGCGGTCGCCGCTTTTCTGGATTTTTCAACTTGGTTACCGGCCACAGCACCACCTACGGCACCGAGTACAGTCGCCAAGTCACGACCGCGGCCGCTACCGACTTGGTGACCGATGACGCCGCCAGCCACGCCGCCGATAACCGCACCGGCACCGCTTGCATCGCCTTGTTGTTGAATGGCGTTAATCGCTTCCACCACGCCGCAGTTGTTACAAATGATAGGAGCAGGCGCTTGCACAACAACCGGCGCAGCAGCAACTTGTACTGGCGCTGGAGCATAGTAAGGCTGGCTTACTGGTGCTTCGTTGTAAGTGTTGTTTGCGACAACAGTCTTAGGTGCAGCAGGTTTCGGTGCTGGCTTAGGCGCTGCAACTTTAGGGGCAGCGGGTTTAGGCGCAGCCGCTTTGGTTTCTGGTGCAACTGGCTGCAACACTTTGTCTTCCGCTTTAGTCAACGCAGCGTCAGCTTTAGTCTCGGCTTGGATTTTGGCTGTATCTACCGGAGCCAAGACAGGCGCTGCAGCGGTTGTTTTTGCAGCGTCAACAGCAGCCGATTTTGCGCCGGAATTAGCGGCAGCTTTAGCAGCATCGGTTTTCGAGAACGAGCTGGGAATCAACCCAGTCATTGTGCCAATGCCAATGGCGCTGAATAGGGTAATCGCAATCGCGGCGATCACATAAATAGGGTTGGATTTTTTTGCTGTGGTTTCCACGGTGATTCTCCTTTAAGTCTGTTTACTGTTTCTGCGCCTTTCGACGCGTTGCTGATCGCTGCACAATGCTACGATACTCGCAGTAAACGCTTCCTTTAACGGAGTCGTCAACCAGTGGTTGACGATTAATTTGTAACTATTTGATTTAATTAACTAATTTTTTGATACGATTTATTGCGTTGCGGGGTAATTGGCGCTATAAAAGCTATACAGATTCAAATGAACCACGATCAGCACAGCGGCACAAATGACGCATGACTAGAGCAGTAAAGTAAATTAGAACGAGTTAGTAAATAATAATTCACCCTTTCACCGACCAGAGGAGCACACCATGCACCCCGAACTGAAGAGTCTGATGCCCAAAGCTTATATCACCCGCCGCGAATTTGTTGTCACTGCGCTTGCCAGCGGATTCGCATTATCCACGCAACCGGTTTCCGCGCAAACTATCACTACGCCAAGTGATGGCCTCACCGCAGGCGAAGTGAAAATTCCCGCCAAGGGCGGCGATATGGTGGCTTATCGCGCCATGCCGGCCAGCGGCGATAAATTTCCCGTCGTGTTGGTAGTGCAGGAAATTTTTGGTGTGCATGAACACATCAAAGTTATCTGTCGTCGTTTGGCTAAACAAGGCTACCTGGCCATCGCGCCGGAATTGTATGCGCGCCAAGGCGATGTTGCGGCAATTAAAGACATGAACGAAATCATGTCCAAGGTCGTTTCGAAAGTGCCGGACCAGCAAGTAATGGAAGATCTGGACTCGTCAGTTGCATGGGCGAAGGCGTCGGGCAAAGCCGACACAGCACGCTTGGCGATTACCGGTTTCTGCTGGGGCGGACGCATAACCTGGCTCTACGCCGCGTATAATCCCAACGTGAAAACCGGCGCTGCGTGGTACGGCAGATTGGTTGGCGCGGCAAGCGAACTCAATCCAAAGCATCCGATTGATATTGCCGCTAATCTCAAAGCCCCAGTGCTAGGTTTATACGGCGACGCCGACGGCGGCATCCCCAACGACACGGTAGAAAAAATGCGTAACGAGTTAAAGTCCGGCGCCAGCCAATCGGAAATTATTTTGTATCCCGACACCCCACACGCCTTCAATGCCGATTACCGACCTAGTTATCGCAAAGAACAAGCAGAGGATGCGTGGAAGAAAATGTTGGCTTGGTTTAAGAAAAGCGGCGTGTGATGGTTGACTGACTCGTAGGCTGGGCCGATAAGCTCAGCATTGCGGGGAAAAATCACGAACTGCTGGGCTTTATCAGCACAGCCTACATTTTATTTATATTCCCGCTCGCGTATCCACTTGGTCGCTATCCATTTTTCTCCCTCAATCACCGGCGCGCCGCCGTGCAGGGTGATAGGATCAACTTGTCCGGCTGAATTGAAGTAGGAAAAATAGAGCGCTGAACCTTTTTTCGGATACACGCTTAAATTGATTTTCGGCAAGATGGTCGCGCCGCCCGCGGTGACGTTGTTGAGATACATGATGACGGTAATGATGCGTTGTCCGCCGCGGGCTTTGTGGATGCGGCCGCCTTCGTTGTCGGGGAAATAGTCGAAGTGCGGGCGGTATTCGCCGCCGCCGACGTAATTCAAAATCTGCAGTCCTTCGCCATTCACTACCGGTGTGTTGGTGATTTCGCTGATGCGTTGTTCTATGCGCTTCACCAGTTTATTTTGCCCAATGGTGAAATAAGTGCCCTGGCTGATGCGTTGCGCGTGATCGACGCTGTTACCGGTGGCGTCATCGACCACGGTGGATTTGGTCAGCGTGCCTTTGGATAATTCACACAGCTCGTCGCATTCCGCGTCGGTCATGAAATGATCGAGCAACACGACATCCGGCGCATCGACGCGCATGGCGATTTGTATGCGTTGGCCGTCGCTGGTGACGATATAATTTTCGTGTTGGAATAAATAACTGGCTTCCTGTTTGTAGTCGCTGTCGTTGTGAGCGGTTTTGGCGACAGCTTGCGCAGCGTTTACATTGCGCACAGGGCCCATATTTTGCGTGGCACCAAAGGTGACGAGGTTGTAAGCAGCGGTCATTTCCGGAATGCCGGCCTTGAGCATGATTTTCATCATTTCGTCTTTGGCGCAGCCACGCGCAAAGTTGTCGCGTATCCAGTCTTGCCAGTCTTTATCTAATGCTTGCATAACTACCTCTTTGTAACTATTTGATTATATTAAACTATTTACGTTGCCAAAGTTGCCAGCGCTCACGCTTTTGCATAATGGAAATAGATTCTTGCGGAGGGACGGGCTGGTCGTCAAGCAGAATAAAATACGGCGCGAGCAAGGTGTCCAATTCATTGACCTGCAAACCAAACGGCGGGCCTTTCGCGTCGTCGTGGAAATAATAAAATCCGGCGAGTAATTTTCCCGGCGCGAGAAGTTGCGCCATGCGTTGTGCATAGAGCGGCCATAGTTTGCGCGGCAAAGCGCACAGAAATGTGCGCTCATACATCAAATCAAATTTCTGCGCAGAAAAATCCTGCTGGAAAAAATCGTCCCATTTCACCAGATGCGCCAGTTCACCTAAATGCGTTTGTGCGCGTTGTACGGCGAGCGCCGAAAAATCCAGCGCCAGCGTTTGCCAGCCTTGGTCGTGAAAATATTTCACCTCATATCCCGAGCCGCAACCGGGAATCAACACGGAACCTTTGTCCTTGCGCGATGACAAATAGCGCTGAAGTGCCAAAGGCACGCCGCCAGTATCCCAAGGCGTGATGTTATCGGCGTAGCGCGTATTCCAAAAATCCGGTAGGCTGCTGTCTTGTTTGGGTTTGTCGTTATTCATGGGACATGACGAAAAAAACTAGATGCCGTATTATCAACGTATTCACCACACGAAGAAAGCTGACGATGAAATTTACCTGGTTGAAGTGGAAAGCCCTGCCGGAAACCGTGCGTTTCCTGCTCGTCATGAGCGCCATCATGTTTCCGTTCCGCTCGTCGATTGCTGATTGGAATTTTGTTCCTAGCGGCTCGATGAAACCGACTTTGCTTGAAGGCGAGCAAATCATTGTCAACAAACTGGCTTACGATTTGAAAGTGCCGTTCACCACCACGCATATCGCCGCATGGGATAACCCGCATCGCGGCGACATCGTCATCCTCTTTTCGCCACAGGACGGCACCCGCTTGGTCAAGCGCACCATAGGGTTGCCGGGCGACACTATCGAGCTCAACAATAATCACCTGATTGTGAATGGGCAAGCAACGGAATATGAGCAGGCTGAATTTCCGGCTGCGTCCTTATTGCCTTTGCCGGAACAGCAAGCCAGCATTTTCGCGCAAGAAAATTTGGTCGGCGACAAACAACAAGTCGTTCCGCACGCCATGATGGTCTACGGCGAACGAACCCGTGGCGGTAACTTTGGCCCTGTCACCGTTCCGGCTCACCAATACCTGATGCTCGGCGACAACCGCGACAACAGCAAAGATTCGCGTTATATCGGCTTCGTCCCGCGCGATGCGATTATCGGCCGCGCTACCCACGTCGCATTTTCGCTTGATGTGCATCACTATTATTTGCCGCGCTTTAGCCGATTTTTGACGGCGCTGAAATAAAGCATTTGTGCATTCCCCATGGAGCGAGCTTCAAGGAGGCGCATCTCCAGTTGGTAGAAGCCGCCGATGTCTAAGCTCCTCTTCCTTACTTGAAAGGGGGAAGGTTGGGATGGGGGCGTAAATTACGCCACGCGATATTGGAACCACCGCAACGCGTGCGCGCGGCGCACCCTACCAAAAATGCATTGATTCAATTTATTATTGATGTTGATTCGAAGAGAGAACTGGTCACCCATCTGCGCCGACGCTATTTTTGCTGGCTATCGGGGGCCGTCGGCGAGCACATGTTTGAGCTACGCGTTCATGCAGGTTTCAATTGAAGGTGATAGCGAGTTTGTGCTCGACGCCCGATAGGCAGCAGAAATAGCGCGACAACAAAAACCTAAAAAACAAAAAGCAGCGCGGTGGGTTCGCCTTTTTTGGTTACTTTTTTGGCGAAGCAAAAAAGTGACTAGCCGCCGGGCTACCCCCGGCAATGTTATTCGTAGCTTATCTCTA
>JAYVGF010000061.1:0-16751 GCA_043772415.1 Betaproteobacteria bacterium | reverse complement strand
ACAGCTTGAATGTGACGGCGAATTTCTCCAACCAGACCATCACCAAATACGACGTGAATGCTACCGTTGCAGGCAACACTTGGGACGCACATATGGTAGGTGGTCCAGTTGGGTTCAAAACCTTTACCAGCCCTAATGTTGCAGGCGGAAATGGCGGAATCGGCTTATCCGGGACTTGTGCTCCTGCATGCGGCCCTGTAACCGGCAGTGCTGTTGGAACATTCACTGGCACCCAAGCGCAAGGCCTGATTACTTCTTACCAATTGCAGAACTCTACTGGCACCAATGCCATAACTGGCGTGGCGGCACTCAAGAGATAATATAACTAATTGATTTTATTCAATATTTAGGCCGTGCTGGTATCCAGCACGGCCTTCATCTATTCTGGAAGCCGAAAACGTAGGTTGTAAAACTTTGTTCCAGCTGGATTATCCGGTACGCATACTGTGACGGATTACCTTATGATGCGTTTAACGACAAAGGCCAAAACTAGCAATGTTGAGTTATGGCACAACCGAAATAAATTTCTTTAGGCAAAGCAAAAATATGAGCAGCAAGGGTTACACATTCCTGAAACTGATTCCGTTGCTGAGCGTGCTCGTGCTAGCTATGCCGCAAATGGCGTATGCGGCTGCAGGCAAATTCGAGTTTGTCGCGGGTAACGTGACGATCAAAAATAAAAACAGCCAGGAAATCCGCGCTACAAAGGGAACTGAAGTGAACGAAGGCGATACTATCGCTTCGGGCAAATCGGCTTTTGCGCAGCTGTTGATGGAAGACGGCGGTAAGCTGTCGGTGAAAGCCAATACCGAAGTCAAAATCGAAACCTTCCAATACAACGGCAAGGAAGACGGCAGCGAACATATGTTGCTGGCTTTGTTCAAGGGCGGACTGCGCGCCATAACCGGCGAGATCGGCCGCACGAATAAGCAGAATTATAAAATCCGCACGCAGACAGCAACCATCGGCATCCGCGGAACGGATCACGAGCCGTACTACATACCGGTTCCCGCCGCAGGCGAAAAAGCACTCGGCGTACCGGGCACCTACGATAAAGTAAATAGTGGCGCGGTGTATATCGAAACGCCTAAGGGACAAGTTGTCGTACTGCCAGGGCGTACTGGATTTGTTTCCGGTATCGGCGCAGCGCCATTTTTGTTGGCACAAACGCCTGATTTTTTGCAGTCGTCAAACGCTATTCATTCCGCAACTGACGGCGCGGCCGGAAATGCTGTCAAATCTGACAACAAAGCCAACGACTTGCGCAGCAACCCCGATGGGACGCCGAACAACACGAATAAACCTATTGCCTTACCTGTAACCATTGATGGACCCCGGAACACGCCTGTACCAAGCCTGATACCAATCGGTAATCCAAGCACGACGCCAACTACGACGCCGAGCACAACACCGAGCACGACACCGAGCACCACGCCGAGCGCGATACCGAGCACGACACCAAGCACGACACCAAGCACGACACCAAGCACGACACCGAGCACAACACCGAGCACGACACCAAGCACGACACCAAGCACGATACCGAGCACAACACCGAGCACAACACCGAGCACCACGCCGAGCGCGATACCGAGCACGACACCGAGCACAACACCGAGCACAACACCGAGCACAACGCCGAGCACAACGCCAACACCTATTCCCAACTCAGTACCGCGGCCGATTCCATTTGAACCGATTCGTGGAGGCAAGGCTCCTGTAGGCGCGGGAGCGATTACTGCTCAGATGGTTTATGGCGCAAATACCTCGTCCAACTCCGGCCTTTATGTGGTGGGTGCAGATAACGCCACGACATTGCATGTAACCGGAAACGGGATCGTCAGAAAAGGTACGACAGAAATTCCCGGCACCGATGATGAGGATTCGATCGGGAAATTCAATAAAGGCAAAACACAATTGCAGGATGTCGGTGCCAATGCCGATACGGGAATTTATTGGGGCCGCTGGGTGGCGCCGGGTAAAAATGGCAATGGAAATGGTAACGGTAACGGTAACGGAAACGGAAACGGTAATACTTCCGCCAACGATACCCACGTTATGTATTCCACCCATGTTACCAATGCACAAGAACTGACGGCGCTGAAAGCTGCAGCTTCCGGGCCTAACGCCAATCCACAAGTGGTGAATGCTACTTACAGTTATGTCGGCGGCACTTCGCCAACTCGCAGTGATGGCGCGACCGGCGCAGTCAACAGCATGACTGTGAAAGCTAATTTTTCCAGCCAGACCATTACGGCTTACGACGTGAATGTGCAGTTTAATAAAAATGGCACCGCGCAGGTATGGGATGCGCATCTAGATCCGACCAAAGCCGCTTCCGCCACGTTTGCCAATTTCAGTGCTACCGGTCCATCGGCTCCCGGCGTCGCAAGTGGAATCGGTCTCGCCGGCAGCTGCACCAATTGCGCCAACGGCGCGGCTATCGACGGCAGCGCGCGCGGCTTGTTTACCGGCAATGATGCGCGTGGATTGATGACGACTTTCGAATTGAAAAACGGCACTGGCGGTGCGGTGGTAAACGGCACTGGCGCGTTAAAGCGCTAATTCACCCAGGTTTTTCACCCTTGAAGCCGGGTTGCGCAAGCGCCCGGCTTTAGTATTTTCAAACTCTGAAACTCGCGCTAAAATTTACTCCCAGATAGTTTTTTTTGGTCTTTTTCCGAGGAGTGATAGCCATCATGTCAGCCAACCAACCCGTCCAACTCAAAGAAGTTAAAGTCACTTCGTTATTGTCCGGCGGTCATCAGCAAAACTTTATTGTAAAGCCGGAAGCCCCGGAATTTTCCGAAATGATACTTGCGAGGGCGCGCGCAAACGTGCCTGATGTACTACGACAGCCGCATCGAAAACAATTACTATGTCGAAGCCGACTCATACAAATTAATCGAGCCGATAAACAATAGCATGGTATTTTTTCTTGCGCGTAATATGCACGAAGTCATGCCGGTGTCATGTCCAAGCCGACAATTTGCCGATGGGCGTTTTACTATCAACGGCTGGGTGAGAAGGAAATAAAATTAATAAAATACAAATGCTTATTAACGATACGCATATGGTGACCGAAGCTTCGGCGTGGGTAGTAAAACATGCCGAGCGGATTGGTAAAAACGGTCTAGTGCTGGATCTCGCCTGCGGTTCCGGCCGTCATGCGCTTTATCTTGCGTCCTTGGGGTTGCAGGTGATCGCGGTGGATAGAGATTTGTCTGTGTTGCGCGGGCAAAAGTTGCCAATGGAAATTAAGTTGCTTGAAATGGACTTGGAAAATTCCCCTTGGCCGTTTGGCGAAAATGAATTCGACGCAATAGTCGTGACCAATTATTTACACCGACCGCTGTTTGCAAAAATTATCGCTACGCTGAAAACCGGCGGCGTATTGATTTACGAAACTTTCGCCATCGGCAACGAGAAATTCGGCAAGCCGAGCAATCCGGATTTTTTATTGCAACCTGGCGAGTTGCTCGACGCGGTGCGAGGAAGTATGCGCGTAGTGGCTTATGAAGATGATTATATTGAGCTTCCCAAGGCCGCGATGATCCAGCGCATTTGCGCTATCAAGTCCTGAGCCAGAATCATTTATCGCGCTGAAGTATTCAGGTAAACTGACGCCTTTCCCATCAAGGCCGTCGCATCATGCTTAAAGGCAGTATTGTCGCCATCGTTACCCCCATGCACGCCGACGGCGCGCTGGATTATCCTCGGCTTAAAAGCCTGATAGATTTCCATGTCAAAAACGGCACTGACGGCATCGGTATCGTCGGCACCACCGGCGAATCCCCCACCGTCACGTTGGAGGAAAACTGCGAGTTGATTAGCGCGGCGGTCAAATACACCGATAAGCGCATACCCGTCATCGCCGGCACCGGCGCCAATTCGACACGCGAAGCCATCGAGCTGGCGAAATTCGCCAAGCAAGCCGGCGCGGATTACAGCTTGACCGTAGTGCCGTATTACAACAAGCCGACGCAAGAGGGCATGTATCAGCACTTCAAAGCTATCGCCGAAGCGGTCGATATGCCGCACATTCTTTACAATGTGCCGGGTCGCACCGTCGCCGATATGAGTAACGACACCGTGCTACGTCTGGCGCAGATTTCTAATATCGTCGGCATCAAAGATGCGACCGGCGATATCGGGCGCGGCGCAGATTTACTTCTCCGCAAGCCGAAAAATTTCGCCGTGTATAGCGGTGATGATGCGACGCAAGTGGCGCTGATACTGCTCGGCGCGGTGGGGTCGATCTCCGTTACCGCCAATGTCGCTCCGAAAATGATGCACGACATGATAGCTGCCGCGCTTAAGCATGATGTTGTTAATGCATTGATTTTAAATAATAAATTACTTCCTTTGCATCATAAATTATTTATCGAAGCCAACCCCGCGCCAGCCAAATGGGCGTTACAACAAATGGGTTTGATTGAATCTGGTATTCGTTTGCCCCTAGTTGCTCTGTCATCACCTAATCAAGGTGTGGTGCGCGAAGCGATGCAACATGCGGGACTTGTGTAAGCAATTTTGAAACTTAATATTTGAAAGTTTTCTGATGACCATGAAAAATCCCTTGTGCATTTTATCGATAAGTTTGCTGATCACGCTAACTGGTTGCGCCAGTTGGTTCGGCGGCGGCAAAAGCGAATACGAAAATGCGGGCAAGCAAAAACCGCTCGAAGTGCCGCCCGGTTTATCGTCTCCTGCAGGTGATGATCGTTATGTTGTGCCGGAAGCTAAAGGTAGTGTTAGCGCATCCGAGGTAGGCAAGGGCAACGCAACAACGAAGCCGCCATTAACTTCAACCCCGCCTGCACAAAGCGGTGTGTTGCCCGCAATGGGCGGCGATGTGCGCATGGAGCGCGCTGGCACGCAGCGTTGGTTGGTGGTGAAATCAACGCCGGAACAATTGTGGCCTGTGTTGCAGAGTTTCTGGAAAGACGCGGGGTTTGATTTGCCGGTGTCGAAAGCCGATGTCGGTGTGATGGAAACCGACTGGAAAGAAAATCGCGCGGCGATTAAGCAAGATGCGATACGCAACCTGTTGGGTAAATTGCTCGACAACCTGTGGTCATCACCCGAGCGCGATAAATTCCGCACGCGGTTGGAGCGCGGCGCGGAGGCGGGCACGACGGAAATTTATATCAGCCATCAAGGCGTAGAAGAAGTTTATACCAGCGAATCCAAAGACCGTACCGTCTGGCAGCCACGTGCGCCCAATCCAGAACGTGAAGCGGAGATGCTCGGTTTGCTGATGACCAAGCTCGGCACGCCACAAGCCGTGGCGACTACTGTCGTGGCCGGCAAAGTGGAAGAACGTGCAGTATTGAAGCAGGGTGCCGACGGATTAAACGTGCTTATGGTAAATGACAGTTTTGACCGCGCCTGGCGCCGCGTTGGCCTTGCACTGGATCGCGTTGGATTTACAGTAGAAGATCGCGATCGCTCCAAAGGTATTTATTTTGTGAAGTATGCTGACCCGGAAGCCGCAGCGAAAAAAGAAAATAAAGGTCTGCTCGATAGTTTGGCTTTTTGGCGAGTTGACGAAAAAACCAAAGCGCAGCCATATCGGATTCGTCTCGCCGGTGAAACCAATGTCACGCAGGTGGTGGTGGAAAATGCCGAGGGCGTCGCGGAAAAATCCGGCACCGGCGAGCGCATACTGAAACTGTTGCAAGCCGAGTTGAAGTAGTCATGCGTTTCGCGTCGCTCGGCAGCGGCTCGGAAGGTAATGCGCTGGTAGTCGAAGTAGGCGAGTCGCGGCTGATGCTCGATTGCGGTTTCAGTGTGACGGAAACCGTATTTCGTTTGCAGCGCATAGGCCTTGAAGCGGATCAGCTCGATGGCATTGTCGTAACGCACGAACACTCCGACCATATCGGCGGCGTTGCGCGGCTAGCGCGCCGTTACAACATCCCGGTGTATTTCACTCACGGCACTTACAGCATGACCGACCCGACCTTATGGTCGGACGATAGTCTGCACATCATCGACAGCCATACGCCATTTAGCATAGGCGATATCGAAGTGCTGCCGTATCCGGTTCCGCACGACGCGCGCGAGCCGACACAATTTGTTTTTTCTGACGGCGCACGCAGGCTCGGCGTGCTGACCGATACCGGTTGCTCCACGCCGCACATCGAAGCCAGTTTAAGCGCACTGGATGCGTTGGTGCTGGAATGCAATCACGATCTCGACATGCTGATGGCCGGGCCGTATCCGCAAGGACTAAAGCAGCGCGTGTCAGGCCGTCTCGGACATTTGGATAACATCAGTGCCGCTGCGTTGTTACAAAAGGTCGGTCACAAAAAAATGCAGCATGTGATCGCTGCACATTTAAGCAAAAAAAATAATACACCGGAGTTGGCTTGCGCTGCGTTGGCAGGCGCGTTGGGATGTGCAAATGATTGGATCGGTGTGGCAGGGCAGAAGGATGGATTTGCCTGGCGACAGTTGAGTTAACGCGAATTTTGGTTTTTTTCTTTGGCAAAATATTCGAAGCTCAGGTTTAGTTCGAGATCTAAGCAAGACAAGGCGTAAATAAAAAATAGCGCCGCAGCATAGTTGGTTCTATGTAAGGCGCTATTTTTTGTTTGCAACGACGTATTGCAACGATAGCGGACTCAATCTGAGTTTTCAGCGCGTAAAAAAGCCGACTTGATAGTCGGCTTTTTCGTTTTGCCTTGAGGCAAATTACTTCTTCATTGCAGCGTCTTTAGCGGCATCAACTGCTTTACCAGCAGCTTCTTTTGCAGCTTCAACAGCTTTAGCAGCAGCGTCTTTAGCGGCATCTTTAGCAGCATCAGCAGCGCCACTTGCGGCGTTTTTAGCAGCGTCGGCCATACCAGCGGCGCCAGTTGCAGTAGCTGCGTTTTTAGCAGCGTCAACAGCAGAACCGGCAGCGCTTTTAGCAGCATCAGCCGCTGAAGTTGCAGCAGCAGCAGCAGCGTCTTTAGCCGCTTCAACAGCTTTAGGCATTTCAACTTTTGGTACTTCGACTTTAGGGGCTTCAACTTTTTGACCGCAAGCAGCAACCAAGGCAGTAGCCAGAACAGCGGAGAGCAAGAGTGAGTATTTCATTCGTATATTCCTTCGAGAGTGGTTAAATTAAATTATTGACCTGTCTGCAACCTGAAAACCTCTTCTGAGGCCGCGACTAGTCTTTGATTATTAAGGCGTTGTGAAACTTTACAAGTATGCTGCATAACAGCACATTTTGCAAGTTTTTCGCTGCGAATATTGTGCACGAACGGGTCTTCGTGCTGGGACAGCCTGAAACCGGCCAGATTTCATGAACTAATTGATTAAAAAGGAAATTATAGACCCAGAGTGGTGGCGCTGATGCCGGGCTCCGAGGCTTCGGTCAGTTCGTCAAAGCGTAGCAACAGCCCGCTGGCGCCTTGTGCGTCGTTGATGGCGGCAACCGCCCGTGGGTGGTCGGTGTGCATGCGGTGCCAGTAGCTATGTTCGTCGGCGATGACAAATGCATCCATCGCGCTGTGTGCCACGTAAGTGGTTTTGCGGATTTCGATGCAATGCGAGTAAGTGCGTAACAGGCTGCAAAAGCGCGGCGCCTGCCGTTCGAGGAAATCGGTTTTGTGTAAAATAATTTCCAAGCGACGATTGCGTCCCTGATGCAAAAAGCGGCTGAGTTGTTCGACCCGCGCCGGGGCGTTGAAACCATACTCTTTAAGCGAGTGATCGAAAATGCGGATGCGCCTGACTGCCGTACCGATAATATCGTCTATGGCAATCAGCGATTCTGCCAAGCTATCAAAGCGACGGTAGCTTGCGGGAATATCATTCGATTGGGTTGCGTAAGCCACAAAAAAACTCATTCAATGAATTTGATATAACCATTATTGTACCAATTATGCAGTTGCGCAATCACCGCGGGAGAAACCGTGTGGGGCACCCTAGTTCGACGTTTATCGGCCAATTCGACAAAAAACGCTTGTTCCTTTTTTCCGGCAGTAAACATTTCACCATTAATAAAAAATGTGCCTTTGACAAACAGCATCAGGCTTTCAGGCGCCAGCATGACGCCCCGCGCTTGCGCCAATGCGAGAAACTTTTTTTCACTGAGATCGTTTTGCGGTGAGTCGAAAAAAATATGCGGCTTGGGTTCACTCAAATAGGTACCTAAAAACGATGCTATAACTTCTTGATTTAATTGAATTTTATTTAATACCGTTTTGACTTGATTCAGCATGTCGCGGCTGATTTCTGCCGGGTGTTTTTGTGCTTTCAAATTCGGGTCGGCATACATGCCTTCAAGCGAAATATGGTCGTGCAAATAATTGAGAAACTCGGATGCCAGTTCCTGATGCGAAGGTGCGCGAAAGCCGATCGAGTACGTAGTGCAGGGCGTAAGCGCCGTGCCTCGGTGTGCATAGCGCGGCGGCAGATAGAGCATATCGCCCGGCCCGAGATCCCAGGATTGTTGCGGAGTAAATTTTTTTAATAATTTAAGTGGTGCGTCGGGAATCAGGCTCAGATCATTTTGGTCGGAAATTTCCCAGCGCCGCGCACCTTCCCCCTGCAATAAAAATACATCGTAAGAATCGACATGCGCGCCGACCCCGCCGCCGGGCACGGCAAAACTCACCATCAAATCATCCAGCCGCGAGTGCGGTATAAAAGAAAATCGTTGCAGTAGCTCAGTTGCAGCGGGCGCATGATGGTTGAGTTCCTGCACCAGCAGGGTCCAGTTTTTTTGCGCTAACTGATTAAACGTTTTTTTGGTGAACGGACCATGCTGCAAATCCCATTTTTTATTTTCGTATTGCACCAGTCGCGATTGCACGTTCTCATCTTGCGCCAACAATAACAAATCTTTAACGGCTAACAAGCCGCTGAAAGCTGGAATCGCATTGCGCACCAACAGCGGTTTTTTTTGCCAGTAGTCGCGCAAGAATTGTGCGGCGGTCAGCCCGCCGAGCAACGGTAATTTTTTTGTAGTCATGGGAAAACGCTTTTTAGAAAGACGGCATGATTTTCGCTATTGTATAACTTTAATATCGGCCTGATTCATGTCCTCGGTTCTAGCAGGTTTTTTTTCCGGCATGTCTTGAAATAAGCTAAAATGTCATCACTTCAAAAAGGATTGACCCATGTTGGAAATAGGGCATCCCGCGCCGCAGTTTACTTTGCCTGACGCGGCTATGGAAATGGTTAGCCTGTCCTCGTATAAGGGCAAGCGACACGTCGTGCTGTATTTTTATCCCAAGGACGATACGCCGGGCTGCACTTTGCAAGCGCAGGAATTTACCGATCTGGAAGATGAATACGACAAGCACGCCGCGCTGGTGTTCGGTATCTCTGGCGATGACAGCTTGTCGCACGCGAGTTTTCGCGACAAACATGGATTGTCAGTGCAACTGTTGGCTGACACAGAACATACGGCGTGTAAAAAATACGGCGTGTTGCAGGAAAAAGAAAAAGACGGCGTAAAAAAAATGTGTATCAGCCGAGCGACTTTTATTATCGACAGCCATGGCATTTTGCGTCACGCCATGCACGACGTCAATCCGCGCGGCCATGCAGCAGAAATTTTGAAAATCATTAAGGAGCTAAAGTAATGCAAATCGCAAAAAATTCCGTTGTCACTATTCGCTATGAACTCACCGACGCAGAGGGCAATCAACTTGAAAAAGGCGACCCGGTCATGAGCTATGTCCACGGCGGTTATGACGGCGTATTTCCTATGGTCGAAGAAGCCCTGCACGGCAAAAGTGTCGGTGATGCCGTCAGCGTGCGTATGGAACCGGACGACGCGTTCGGCGAATACGACGAAAACTTGATGCGCGTCGAGCCGCGCGATATGTTTCCCGCTACGGTAGCAGTCGGCATGCAGTTCGAAGGCGGCGCAGAAGGCGAAGACGACGAAGATTATATTTTGTACACCGTCACCGATGTGGCCGACGACAAAGTCATCGTTGATGGCAATCATCCCTTGGCCGGCATGACCTTGAATTTCAAATGTACCGTGTCCGAAGTACGCCCGGCGACACAAGAAGAGTTAACGCATGGCCACGTACACGGCGAACACGGCCACGTCCATTAGTCAGTAGAAGTCTTTTCACTAAACTAAAACGGCGCAGATGCGCCGTTCTTGTTTAGTAACTTAACTATTTGATTATATTGAAAATTTAGCGTGCCGGCTGAAAGCTAAATACATCCTTGGAGTTTGCATCCACGCGCACACGTATCCAGTTGATCGCGGGCGATCCAAACACTTCCACACGGGTGAAATTTTTAATCCGGCCGCCTTTTTTGAAATTACGTAAAGGCTGATCGACGCGATAAAAGTGCGTATCGCCATGGGCCATCACCACTTGGCCGGAAAACATTTCCGTTTCTTCGCGCAGCAAATCGAGAAACTCCCTGTAAGCACGCAAACCTTGGTGCGAGCTGCCGTATTCAAACATCGGGTCAGCTTGAATGAAAAACATCACACCGGCAAAGTTTTGGAGTTTCGCCAAGGCGAACGCCTGTTTGAGCCAAGCGGCGTTGGCGATGTTGCGCAAGCGTGCTTCTTCCTCGTCGCTAGAGCTGTTGCCGGTATTGTTATTACTGCCGGGAATGTTGAGCGATACGAATAGCACATTCTCCCGCGACCAACGGACATTCTCGCGGTAAGTGGTGAAGAGCGGATCATCGCTTTGTTGTTGCAGACTTATTTTATTTCGTCCCAAGCTCTGGTTATCGGCAAAAAACAATTCGCGTAATTTCGCTAAACGTTCTTTCGCAAAATAACCCCCCGCACTTTTGCGCATGCAATCGGTCCAGTCGTTATCGCCCGGCACATAAATAAATGGATGCAGCGATTGGTTAAATAATTGTTTGCGATGCAGGAATAATTCGTCGGTGCAGCGACTGCTGCCGCTTTTGAAATCGCCTACATGCACGACAAAATCCATATTTTCGCTGCTGACCTCGCCTAACATTCTCTCTACATCCATCACCTCGCCGTCGTGGTAAGGCACGTCGCCCATCAGCGCAAACGAAAATGGTTTTGCTTCGGTGGCAAAAGAGTTAGTGCAATAAACACTACAAAGCGTGATGAGGGCTAATAGAAAAATTAATTTCTTCGTTAGAGGACGGTTAATACAGCCAGAATATCCCCTCCCCTTCAAGGGGAGGGTTAGGGTGGGGATGGGTGGTTTCAAAGCAGCAAAAAGCATCGAAGAAAAATTATTCATCTGCCAGTTTTTTCAATTGATACAGCAATTCGAGCGCTTGTTTAGGCGACAGTTCATCGGGATTCAGGTTTTGCAATTTTTCTACCGCCGCATGAAGTTCCGGCTCCGGCACAATGGGCGCGGCAAATAAATCCGACTGCTGCGCATTGCCGTGACTTTGATTTTCCAATTGCGTCAGGCGTTTTTTCGCTGCGATGACGATGCCGCGCGGTACGCCGGCCAATTGTGCTACCTGCAAACCGTAGCTCTGGTTCGCCGGGCCGTCTTCCAGCGCATGCAAAAAAACAATCTTGTCGTGGTGTTCGACCGCATCCAGGTGCGCATTGGCGATCTGCGGCAAGTCATCGGACAAACGCGTCAGTTCAAAATAATGCGTGGCGAGTAAAGTATAGCTGCGCGTTTTATCGGCCAGATGCCGTGCGATAGCCCATGCCAAAGATAATCCGTCGAAGGTCGAAGTGCCGCGGCCGATTTCATCCAGCAAAACCAAACTATTTTGCGTCGCGTTGTTGAGGATGTTCGCCGCCTCGGTCATTTCCACCATGAAGGTCGAGCGCCCGCCGGCAAGATCATCGGCCGCGCCGATGCGCGTGAATATCTGGTCTATCGGGCCGATGGTGGCCGACTGCGCAGGCACGAATGCGCCGCAATGCGCGAGCAATACTATCAACGCAACTTGGCGCATATACGTCGATTTACCGCCCATGTTGGGACCGGTAATCAGCATCAGTTGCCGTGTGCGCGATAGCTGTGTGGCGTTGGCGATGAAGTTTTCCACTTGCGCTTCCACCACAGGATGGCGACCGGCTTCGATGCGGATGATTTCGTCATCGCTGAATTGCGGCGCGACATGATTCAGTACGTTCGCATTATGCGCAAAGGCACACAACACATCAGTCTCAGCCACGGCCATCGCAATTTTTTGCAGCGTAGCGATGTGCGGTAATAGCGTGTTGAGCAATGCTTCATACAATAATTTTTCCCGCGCCAATGCCCGGTCATTGGCAGACAGTGCCTTGTCTTCAAAAGTTTTTAATTCCGGCGTGATATAACGCTCGGCATTTTTCAGCGTTTGGCGACGGCGATAATCGTCCGGCACTTTTTGCGTGTTGGCGTGGCTGACTTCAATATAAAATCCATGCACGCGGTTGTATTCAACTTTCAAGGTAGTGATGCCGGTGCGCGCTTTTTCGCGCGCTTCCAATGCCAATAAAAATTCACCACAATTATTTTGGATGCCGCGCAATTCGTCGAGTTCGGCATCATAACCATCGCGTATTACGCCCCCTTCGCGCAACACCGTCGCAGGTTCGTCAAGTAATGAATTATCCAATAAAATCAATAAGTTATTATCACACACTAAATCGCCGGCAAGCTGCTGCAAACGCGGACTGTCGAGCGTGTTTAACACACCTTGCATCGCGGGCAACAAAGCCAGTGCATCGCGCAAGCCGGATAAATCGCGCGGCCGTGCCGACTTCAACGCAATGCGTCCAGTGATGCGTTCCATGTCGGCGATGTGTTTCAGTGCGTCGTGCAATTTTTTTTGCGCGCCGTTGTTTTGTGCGAGCACCGAGACGGCGTCGTGACGCCGCTTCAATGTTTCGCGCATACGCAACGGATGATGTAACCAATGGCGCATCAGGCGACTACCCATGCTGCTGGCAGACGCATCGAGTTGCGATAACAAAGTCGGCGATGCTTCGCCACGCAAGGTTTCGCTGATTTCCAAATTGCGCCGTGTCGCCGCGTCCATCAACACATATTCGCCCGCGTGTTCCAGCGAGATGCTGGTGATATGCGGCAGCGCGCCTTGTTGCGTGCGGCGCGTGTAGTCGAGCAGCGCGCCCGCCGCGCCGATAACAGCGGGAGAATTTTCTATGCCGTAGCCCTGCAAATCATGCACGCTGAAATGCGCTTTCAACGCTCGCTCCGCCATGCCCGCGTCGAATTGATACGCCGGTAATTTTTTGATCACGCAACGTGTGCTGGTTATGTCATATTCCTGCGGCGCGAGTAGTTCCGCCGGTTGCAGACGTTCCAGCTCCGAAGATAATTGCGCGACGGGAATTTGTTTGACGCGAAAATTTCCGTTAGCTAAATTCAGCCATGCAAGGCCAATAGATTCGCCCTGCGGAAACAGCGCCAGCAACAAGCTATCTTTATTTTCGTTGAGTAACGCGGAATCAGTCAGCGTGCCCGGCGTGACGATGCGCGCCACTTTACGCTCGACCGGGCCTTTGGAAGTCGCGGGGTCACCGATTTGTTCACAAATCGCAATCGATTCACCCAGCTTCACCAGCTTGGCCAGATATTGTTCCGCCGCGTGATACGGCACGCCCGCCATCTTGATCGGCGTGCCCGCCGTCGCGCCGCGCGAGGTGAGCGTGATGCCGAGCAACTTCGCCGCGCGCTCGGCGTCGTCAAAAAATAATTCGTAAAAATCCCCCATGCGGTAGAACACCAGCATGTCCGGGTAGTCGGCCTTGATGCGCAAATACTGCTGCATCATCGGCGTATGTTTTTCCAGGCCAATCGTGGAGTGATTCATAAGTATTTGATTATATTGAATATTTTGTTATTGGCTAAAGACGTAACAAAACATGATGGAGCGATATTGTAACGTGGATAGGCCGGGCGTGACGGATGCAAATTCGTGCGGGAGTGATGTTTATTTGTGTTGCAAACTCTGATCGAGTTGATTACGTTCATGGTTCGACAAGCTCACCACGAACGTCATCAGCACATTACCGTTCGTCCTGAGCTTGTCGAGGGACTCAATTAGCGCTTTCTTTTTTATTAAATTTTTTGTTTATGTAAGACCACCAACGCGACGCCGCCGAGTATGGCAATCGAAGAAATAAAAAAGCGCAACGTAATCGGTTCGGCCAAAAAAATAATGCCGCCAGCGGCGGCGATGACCGGCACGCTGAGTTGGACGGTGGCGGCGCTGGTCGCGCGCAGATGGGGCAGGGCGGAGTACCACAAGGCATAACCTACGCCGGAAGTTAATGCGCCGGACAATATCGCGTACAGCATGCCTGCGCTATCGAGCGACGCACGCGTAAACATCAGCGCACTTAAAACAATCGCGAAGAATGATGCGCGCAAAAAATTACCGGCAGTGACTTGCGTCGCATCGCCGCTGCGCTTGCCGCGCAGCGAATATACGCCCCAGGCGATTCCGGCCGTGATCATCAGCGCCGACTCGGCTAAAGGTGGCGCGGACAAGCCAGGCAACAACAGCGCTACCAAGCCGCAACACGCCGCGATAAAGCCTAGCGTTTGAGACAACGCCATATGTTCCCCTCTGACCAAACCATAGCTGATCATGGTCGCTTGCACTGAGCCGAATAAGAGCAGCGCGCCGACCGCCGCGGGCAATTTGATATAGGCAAAAGAAAAAGTGGCCGCATAAACAAACAGCGCCAGCGCCGAAGGCCAATTACCTGCACGGGTATTTATGCCATCGCGCATGCGCACGATCAGCCACAACGCCAGTGCGCCGGAGATCATCCTGACCGTGGTAAAACTGGCGGCGTCGATAGCGGTATGCTTGAGGGCAACGCGGCAGAGCAGGGAATTGCCGGCGAAAGCCAGCATGGCAAGTAAGGTGAGAATAAAAATCTGCTGGCGCGGCATCAAATGTCTTTCGGAATATGCGCCGCTGTTATGTGCAAATAGGCAGCAGGGTTATGGATGCACAGGGGCGATGCCGGAAAAACAAATATCTATCATGTGCTCAATGATTTGTTGGTCGCTGAGTTGGCCGAACATACGCAGGTAATCGACGGTCGGGTCGCACGAGCGCGCATAGATGGTGTAGAGAATGACGTCATCAGGCAAATCTTCGCGCAGCACGCCAGATTTTTTTGCTTCGGTAATCAGGGTCTTCAAGCGCTGGTTGATTTGCATCACGCGGCCGAGGTAGGTCATATTGCGCAATAAGCTTTCGCGCAGGGTGGTGTTGCTGGCCGGCAATAGCGGCAAGCCGCCGCGCATGCGCTGCTCCAGCGCCCAACGCAAAATACTGCGCATTTTTTTCTATCGGCGGCAGTGTTTGCGGCAAGGTTTCCAAGGCGATCGTTATCTGGGCGATGAGCCGTATCATCGCCGCTGCAGCGAGGGTTTCTTTCGATTCAAAATGTTTATACAAGCTGGCCTTGGCGAGGCCGACTTCGGCGGCGACTTTGTCCATGGTCATCAAGTCATAGCCATTACGCGCGAGCAGGGCGCAAGTCGCGTCGGTGATTGCGGACGCTCGGACAACGAATTGTTGCTCGCGGAAACTGGGGCGGCCGACGGGTCGCGCGGTCTCATTCATGCTGAGTCTTCTTTGTGCTGTAGTAATAAACGTAAATTAACCTAAGCATAAAATAAGCGCAATAGACCGCGCCGCCCTTGGCGGGCGGCCTGTCAAAATTGCATCAAGGTTTGGGTCATATCACTTTATCAATGGCATGGATAACACCGTTCGAAGTAGGCACATCGGTAATAATAAGTTTTGACGGACGGCCACGCAGGTCAGTAATTGTCGCCGTGTTATCAATCGTCATGGTTTTGCCTTGTACCGTGGCCACCGCCGTGCGTGACGGAATTTCTGCTTTCAAAACACGCGCTGGCACCAGATGGGATGTGAGGATTTTGGTCAGCAAGGCTTTGTTAGCAGGATCAAGCAATTGAGCTTTAGTCAGGCCCAGTTCCGTCAGCGCATTACCAAACGCAGTGTTGGTCGGCGCAAACACGGTGAACGGACCTGTGCCGCTCAGCGCCGTGGCAAGATCGGCAGCGACGACCGCTTCCACCAAGATGCTGAAGTCAGGCAAAGCTTGCGCTGTCTGGCGGGATGCAGTGCAATCCACGCAAGCGAGGAGCAACACCACATGCGCCCGGTAGTTTGGCCAAAAATGCGACATTGGCTTTTTCTGCCTCTATTAGGCGTCTGCCCATCGAAATCAGGGCAGATTGAGCCCTTGTTGCATTACCGTACAGACGCCCTTCCGTTTTCTTGGAGGTCATTCGCAACCGCGCCCGGACAATTCAAGCACTCAGGTTCACCGGCTGAAATGCATCCACTGAGGCGGCTGAAAACCCGATGGCAGCCGGCATGGCGCACCACTGTTTTGAGCGCCGCCCATGCCTGACACGTCACCCGACACCCCCACCGCGATCAACCTTGCCGACTGTGCAGAAAAATTAGGCTGGCATGATGGAGCTGGCGCGCCAGAAAACGCTGCGCAAGCCCGGGGCGTTGCAAAAAGCCAGTTTCAACATCGCCAACTTTTCCGGCATCGCGACGGACGCAGAGGGGTCATCCAGATTTTTAATATGGGGCTCGGGCGAATGCTGGGTTATGCTGCGCTGGACGTGATGAACAAGATCAGGCCCGCCGACATCTCCGACCCGCAGGAGTTGGTTGCCCGCGCCAAGGCGTTGAGCTTAGGCTTGGAGCTGGCAACACCCATCACCCCGGGCTTTGAAGCCCAGACGTTCAAGGCCTCGCGCGGCATTGAAGACATTCACGTGTTGATCTACGTCCGC